>CAYRJN010000081.1:0-16442 GCA_964424545.1 uncultured Calditrichaceae bacterium | reverse complement strand
TCTTTCAGGCGGTAATTTTTTTAGTTTATCCATATGTCCCATTTAATCCCATATTATTTAAATATGTCCCAAAAATACAAAAAAAGGTTCAATCACGAAAATTGTGGTGTATTTTGTCTCACATTAAGCACAACGTTCAGTGTATAAACAATTACATATATACCGTCAATCTGGCGGCGCAAGAAAAATTGAGGCATACTAAGCTTGCTGAAGTGTTTATATTTTTCTTTTATCATTTAATACTTCACTTTCTTATCGATAGCATGGCATACTAACAACAACCCAATGTATCATCCCAAAATATGTTCTACAATATTCTTAAATAGTTTCAACCCCTGGCCGTCTTCCGAAATTTCCGGATTTTGACGTTTCAACCGTCCCCAATTGGGGTGATTATAAAGTGAAAGGAAAGCTTCCGGATGAGGCATCAAACCGAAAACCTGCCCCGTCTTATCGCTCAATCCGGCACAATTCAATTCCGAACCATTGGGATTCAAGGGATATTCCGAAGTCGGATTGCCCTCCTTATCAACATAGGTTAAACAATTAAGTCCCGATTTCTGCGTTTGTTCGCGCAGCAATTCGTTTTCAAAGATCAATTTACCCTCGCCGTGACGCACCGGCAGATCGATTAAGTCAATATCCCTTAAAAACGGCGTGCGATTTTTGTCATTTACGCGGCAAGTTACCCAACGGTCTTCAAATTTACCGGAATCGTTATAGGTCAACGTGGCTTCCTGTTCGTACTTACCGTTAATATTAGGCAGCAATCCAATCTTAACCAAAGCTTGAAACCCGTTGCATACTCCTATTATATAGTTACCGTCCTTTATAAATTTATCGATATCGTCGATAAAACGTTTACCGGAAACCATTTTTTTATATTTGAATTTATTGGCTAGAACCTTGGCCGACCCCAGGTCGTCGCCGAAAGAAAAACCGCCCGGAAAATTTAAAATATCATAATCGTGTATGGAACAAGCTCCTTTTAAAACCTCGTTCAGATGCACAATATCCGCTTCGGCGCCGGACAGTTTATAGGCCGCAGCCATCTCTTCCTCACAATTTATCCCAAATCCGGTTAAAACCAAAGAACGCACTTTACTCATTATCTCTCCCGCTAAATACTTTCAAATTTCATTTTTTTATATTTTGCTGCAAACGCAAAAACTAAAATTTTAGTCCGTTACGCCATACTTCCATTAATTTATCCGTAGATTCGTCAATTACCGTATTGCCGTTTACACTTATTTTAATTTTTCTATTTTCTATAGCTTGCCCGATTAAACGGCAATCATCGCCCATTATGGATTCAAACTCTTCTTTTCGGGCAGGATCAACGGACACGACAAAACGAGAATGCGATTCGGAGAACAGTTCGGCATTTATACCGATTTCGCTGTTTTCTATTTGCACATCAACGCCCATATCGCCGTCAAAAGCCGATTCCATCAAAGCAATCGCTAAGCCGCCGTCGGAAATATCGTGCGAAGAAATAAGCAGTTCGGTTTGGTGCGCCTTCATCATTTTTTCATAAATACGTTTGGCGTCATTTTTGCGCACTTTGGGCACATTGGCGCCCAGCTCGTCAAATAATTTATAAAATTCAGAACCGCCCAATTCGTCATAAGTCTTTCCCACAAGATAAAGCAGATCGCCCGGCGCTTTAAATTCCGCCGTTACCACCTTACGAATATCGGGCAGTTTGGCTACCATCGAATAAAGAATGGTCGGCGGCACCGATATTTTTACGCCCCCTTTAATAAAGTCATTTTTCATACTGTCTTTGCCTGAAGTCATAGGGATATTAAAAAAGGTGGACATATCGTAGAGCGCTTCGTTCATTTTTACCAATTGGGCCATCTTATATTTACCGTCGGGATTATTTTTTTCATCATAAACCGAATCGGGTACGCAAAAATTATCGTTCACCGTCCAAAACACCTGCTCGTCATCTTCGGGATCGGGCAGTCTGCCGCCGATTGAAATAATAGAGCGCACCGCTTCGTCAAAAGAGCCTGCGGACATCTCATAAGCGTCGATATCGCCGTAACGCGGTAAAATTCCATTGGAAACAGCCAATCCGATATGGGAATCGAAGTCGAGACGAATAACACCTGCATCTTGCGGAGCGTTGCCCTCTTCACCCATCAAGGGTTTGATTACGCTACGTCCTTTTACTTCATGATCGTAACGCCGGATAATGGATTCTCGCGAACAGATATTTAAAGAACCGGCTAATTTGCTTAATATTTCGTTATAATTGTCGATTTTGGGAAGCTGCGGTTCGCTTAAACGCGGCTTACGCCATTCGGCCGTAAGATGTTTTTTTGGCGTACCGTTATGTAAAAAATCAAGATCAAGATAGGCCACTCGTTTACCGTCGTATAAAATATCGAGATAACCGCTGTCGGTAAACGATCCGATTTCAGAGAGTTCCACCTCAAATTCATCGGCAAGGGAAAACAAAGCGTTGACTTTTTGCGGTTCGACGACAAAGGTCATACGTTCCTGAGACTCCGAAACGAAAATTTCCCAAGGCTGCAATCCGCTGTATTTTAAGGGGATATCGGAAAGTTCCACCCGCGCGCCCCCGCTAATCGTGGCCAGCTCGCCGATGGAAGAAGACAACCCACCGGCGCCGTTATCCGTCGATGATTTTATCAACCCTTCGATTACGGCTTTTTGCATAAAATCGGATAAATTTTTCTGCGTTATGGGGCTACCGATTTGTACGGCCGAACGCGGCGAATGTTCGTCAATTTCAAGAGAAGAAAACGTAGCGCCGTGAATACCGTCTTTACCTACGCGTCCTCCGGCCATTACGATTATATCGCCGGGATCAATGGGTTTTTCCCAGGAATCAACGCCGTTTATCTTCGCTGGCATAATCGCCCCCGTTCCGCAAAACACCAACGGTTTGCCGGCATAACGGTCGTCAAAAATTACCGAACCGTTTATGGTGGGAATGCCCGATTTATTGCCGCCGTCTTCGATGCCTTTCACCACGCCTGTCATTATGCGGCGGGGATGAAGCTGGCCTTCCAACAGACGGCCTTCATAATAAGGCGACCCGAAACAGAGCACGTCCGTATTGAACAACAGATGCCCGCCGCCGATGCCCGTACCCAACGGATCGCGGTTAACCCCGACAATTCCGGTCAAAGCGCCACCGTATGGATCCAAAGCAGACGGACTGTTGTGCGTTTCAACTTTCCAGGTAAAAACGCGTTTTTCGTCCACGCGCACCACGCCGGCGTTATCGGAAAAGATTTTTAAAAGCCACTTTTTTCCTTTTTTATCGAAACGCTCTTTGATCAGCTCCGTGGAACCTTTGATATAGGTTTTAAACAGCGAATCAATTATCTTCTCTTCCCCGCTATCCAAATCTTTATAACTGATTTCCGCGCTAAACTCTTTATGCTGACAATGTTCCGACCAGGTTTGACCGAGAATTTCCATTTCGCAATCGGTGGGCTGCTCGCTGATTCCGGCTTTTAGGCGATCCCTTTTTATTTTTTCATTGCTGTAATAACGTTGAATCGCTTTCATTTCACGTAAATCCAAGGCCAGCAGCATATCTTTGGAGAGTTTTAGTAAAGCCTCGTCATCGATATCAATATTAATAATATTCGTTTTCGGTTCGCTGTTGATATGCACTTCAGGAACATACTTAACGATTCCGTCAAAGGCCCCGATTTCGAAATGATTAATTAATGGGTTGCCTAACAATTCTTCGGCAATTTTCAACAATTGTTCGTCGCTTAATTTACGCTCAATATAATAAATATCTTGCGAAAATATCCATTGCTCGCCGTGATCAATTTTTAAATTAAAAAAATCCGCCAGCGTTTTTTGAGCCGATACGCCTTCATCGTCCGTAACGCCGGGTTGTTTGGCGATAAGTATGTGCGATTTATAGCGATCATTCGTATAAAGCCGGTTGATATAAACGTCGTGCAGCACGGCATCTTTAAGGGCTTTTTCGGCAAAATCGCGCACTTGTCCTTCATTTAATTCCATTTCAACCGAATAAATCTTGCCCGTTTTCACCGCGCCCGTATCAATTTCAAGGAATTTTTCCGCATCGGTTTTAACCGCTTCTCCGGCTACATCGCGTAATTTGTCTTTTAAAATAAGTTGAATATGATTAATGGTTTTCAATTTATTTACTTTCCTTTTAAAATTTAACCGTTTATACGTTAATAAATATCAATTTGTTATCTCTATATTAATAGAATCGGAATTTCAATAAAGTAACTGATAGGGGATATCTTCACTATTCTTGTTATAATATTCTTAATTTGCCATTTCATAAATTATAAATATTTTGCATAAGCGACCTATACTCTCCGAGTTAACCGGGCAATGACAAACAGGCCGCTTTTATCAATTAGTTTGCAAAACAATGTTCTTTATTAAGATTTTTATACAATACGATAATTTTAAATAACAACTTCAAAATGTTGCGGATCGGCGCCTTTGCTGTCATATATAATTTTATTTTCCGCAATGATTTCGCCGCCTGTTTGCGCTTCGTATCCGTTTTCATTAATCAACGACAATGCCCTGTTTTCAGATTCGGGATCGATAGCCAGCATCATCCCGTTACCCATATTCCAAATACGATAGGCTTGCGCTTCTTCTACTCCGCCCAATTGCTGCGCCTTAATCATAAATGGATAGGGTTCGCATAGATGATCAAAGCGCGCCCCACCGGCCGCGGACGATTTTAACACCCGTTTAAAATTATCTACAATTCCGCCGCCGGTAATATGAGCCACACCTTTTAAAACAATTCCGTTCCTCAATAAATCGGCAATAAGCGGCGTATAAATTAAAGAGGGCGATAATAATATTTCGCCCCACGTATTGTCTTCATCATATTTTTCATTATGCCATTCCTCGCCGAAATTTTCCCACATAATTTTGCGCAAAAGCGAGAAGCCGTTACTGCGGAAACCTCGGCTACGCAGAATAACCACCTTATCGCCCGGCTGAATATTCTTGCCGTCAATCGGCGACACATCCGACGGTAAAATGCCGATTCCCGTTGAACACCAGTTAAAATGCATTCTTTCGCCATATCCGTTGATTCGCGTGCCGAGTTCGGCAATCTCTCCGCCGCTAACGGTAATTTTGGCAAATTTAGCGGCATCGTGCAATCCGCGCATTAATTCATCAACAATTTGCGGATCAAGGAAATCCACATCGAGAATATTGGAAAGATTAACGGTTTCAATACCATTCGCCGCCAAATCATCGGCAACCATAGCCACCAAATCAAAACCGATCGTATCGTATTTTCCGACCCGTTCGGCTATTTCGATTTTTGTACCGATACCGTCCGACGAAATGCCCAGTTTAACGCCGTTATAATCCATTATATTGGAAAAAGAGCCTTCCACCCCTAACAAGGGATTGCCGCTACCGGCAGGTCGGTTGTTAAAACTTTTTTTTGCCCAGTCATAGGCTATTTTAGAACATTGATCGCCAAGATCAATATTTATTCCGCTGTTTTTGTTTTCGCTCATAACTCTTTCCGTATAATAATATTGCTCCTATCCGGCCCGGTAGAAACCATTCCCACGGGCGTTTCAAGATACTCTTCGATAAAGGAAATATAACTTTTGCAATTGGCGGGAAGATCGTCGTAATCGGTTATGCCTTCCACATCTTCCGCCCAGCCGGGGAACTCTTTATATTGCGGCCGACCGGCGTTATCGTAACTTACCGCCGCTTTTAAGGTTTCAAATCCCGACAGGCAGCTGATTTTACTCAGCGAGATATAATTGTACCCGTTTACGATAAAGGAACGTTTAAGCTGTTGCAAATCCAGCCAACCGCAGCGACGCGGACGCCCTGTTGTTGCGCCGAATTCATTCCCGTTCTTGCGCAATTGATCGCCGATTTCATTCTCCTGTTCCGTAGGAAACGGGCCTTCTCCGACGCGCGTCGTATACGCTTTAACAATGGCAATCCGTTTATCGATTTCCATAAATACGCCCGTACCGATATAGGCGCCGCCGATGGTTGTTGAAGAAGAGGTAACATAAGGATAAGTGCCGTGATCAATATCCAGCATGGAACCTTGCGCACCCTCTAATAAAACATTTTTACCCGATTTTACATAATCGTAAATCACGGCTACGCTGTCCTGAATAAAATTTTTAATTCGTTCGGCACCTTCTTCCAATTGCGCTAAAGACGCATCCATATCGATAAACGGCTCGTCATATACTCGTTCGCAAACATCTTTAAAATAGTTCATGCGCTCGCGATATTGTTCTTTATAACTTCCATCCAAAATACTTTCCAAACGGATACCGCTTCGTTTTGCTTTATCTTCGTATGCGGGGCCGATTCCCCGCCCCGTTGTGCCGATTTTTTTATTGATCAATTTATCAACGAATTTATGTAGCGGCGTCACCATATGCGCCTGTTGCGAAATAATCAAATTTTCGGGTGTTACCGTAATCCCTTTATCCTCAAGATAAGAAAGCTCTTGCGAAAAAATCACAGGGTCCACAACGCAGCCGTTTCCGATAACATTTTTCGACTTTCCCGAAACAACACCGCCCGGGACAAGATGCAGCACATATTTTTCATCGCCCACAATAACCGTGTGTCCGGCATTGGCGCCGCCCTGAAAGCGAACAACCATATCCATCCGGCCGGCAAGCATATCAACAATTTTCCCTTTTCCTTCATCGCCCCACTGAGCGCCAAGAATAATATAATTCGCCATCTAATTCCCCCAATCTATACTGTTAAAATTGCTGTCGCTTTGCGGCATATAAATATCATGCGCCTTTCCCTCGCGAATCGACAGCGCCGACACAACTTCAAGTTCCGCTTTTTCATGCAGCTCTTTAATATTAGCGACGCCCACGGAAGACATGGAAGCCATAATTTTGGAAAGCGTCTCGGGAAGATTATCGCGCAGTTTACCGGCGTATTGCACAAATCCTTCCACGCCTTCCACAAACTTCAGGTGGTTATAACGTAATTTTTTCCATTCGCGCGCTCTCGCCGAACCTTCGCCCCAATAGGGTTTCATCACCTGATTGTTTATGGTTACTTTTTCCGTAGGCGATTCGTCCATACGTGAAAAATAGCGTCCCATCATCACATAATCGGCGCCGAGCGCCAAAGCGATCACCACATCTTTTGAATTGACAATCCCTCCGTCTGCGACTATGGGAATATATTTACCGCTTTTTTTGAAATAGCGGTCGCGTGCTTCCGTTACTTTAATGATAGTTGTTGCCAAACCGCGTCCCGTACCCTTTTGCTCTTGCGTTATACATATTGAACCGCCGCCCATACCCACTTTAATAGCCGCCGCACCGTTTTCCACAAGATAATCAAACCCATCTCCCGTTATTACGTTGCCGCCGATTACCGGAATTTGCGGATAATTCTTTTTAAGCCATTGCAGCGTTTGTCCTTGATAGACCGAATGCCCGTCAGAAGAATCAATTGCCAAAACGTCGACGCCCGCTTCCGCCAGCGCTGGTACGCGGGTTTCATAATCGTGCGTATTAATCGCCGCCGTACTCATCAGACGCTTCTTTTCATCGACGACTTCCATAGGATTATTTAAATGATTTCGAATATCTTTTCTAAAAACGAGGTATTTAAGACGGCCTTCTTTATCGGTGATAGGTAAAACGGAGTGATGACTTTCCTTGAGGATGGCGTTGGCCTCCTTTATATCTTCAATGTTAACGCCGATGGTCATATTCCGTTTTTTTATCATTCGCTCGGATACTTTTAAATCGCCGTGAACCGTATGATCGTAGTCGTTCTTGGTTATTATCCCAAGTAAAACGCCTTTTTTATTGACTACGGGAAAAGTATTGAATCCTTTGCGCCGCGCAAGCTCCGCGACTTCGTTTATTTTCATATTGGGATGAACCGCTTCAGGTTCTACAAAGCCCGCTTTATGCTTTTTTATTTTGCGCACCATCTCGGCTTGCTGAGAAGAGGTTTGCGAACTAAAAATAAAAGCCATGCCGCCCAACTTAGCCAGCTCGATTCCCATTTCCACTCCCGATACCGACTGCATAGCCGCCGATACAATTGGAATATTTAAATGATATTTATCCTGGTTTACTTCCGAATAAACCAACGGCGTCTTTAAGGAGATTTTAAAAATAGTCGTCTCTTCCGTTGTTAAGCCCGGTAAAAGGCGATATTCCATCAAAGTACGCGAGGGTTCGGTATAGATATTTTTTGCCATATTATCCTCATAATTTTTCAATTGTTTCAATTCAATTAGTTTACAAAAATTACGGGGAATTCTAAAATAAAAATGATCAAAAACGGGAAAAAAATTTATGCTCTATTTGCGGGTCTTTAAGTTTAAAAAAAATCGGCGAATGCAATGGCAATTTAATGAAAAAGGACGGGATTTTATTAACAATATGCTCAGACAGATTACTTTAACGGAATAATTTGTTCTACGTTCTTTAACGAAGATAGGACAAAAAAAATCTTTTTTCCGCGTCAACTTTCAAGGCAAAATAACAAAGCCCCGTCTTCAAAAGAGGGGCTTTTGGGTGATTTACTTATTTAAGCCTTTTTTTATCTTTTCCAGAGTTTCTCTTGTGTAATATTTACAATTTCCTTTAATCACGTCCGCTTCGATTTTTAATTTATCGATAGCCTCTTTTACCGCTTTTGCGGCAACATCCAATTCTTTTGCCGCTTTACCGGCCGAAAACAGTTCTTGCGTCATATTCCCTCCGTTTTTTTGTTTATAAGATTGCGATATGTAACGGACTGATTTTATAAAATATTCCTATCCATAATATTTTTTTCATCTTTCATCGGGAAAAAGGTCTCTCCCGTTGAATATTGTTATGGCGCTAATAACCCACGTTCGATAGGGTGGTATTGGCGCATTCTCCCGCCCTTGTGTGATTATCGAAGTGACCGATAGGTCATTTTCATCGACCGGTTTGCCAAGCTATTTCTTTTTATCACGATTTTTCTCTGAATGTGCGGATAATGAATTTTTATGCGGTATCTTACTCATTGCGCGTTCGCTGACGGCCAGAATGGATAATGAAGGATTAACGCCCGGATTGGCGGAAATCATGGAGCCGTCGCAGATAAACATATTATCATAACCGAAAACTTTATTATCTTTGTCAATAACGCCTTCTTCTTTATTCCTTCCCATTACGGCGCCGCCGAGAATATGAGCGGTAGTCGGTATCCCGAGCAAAGACTCGGTTAGCAAAGCAGTCGGTTTCCCTTTAACAATTTCAGCGTATTGTTCGGCCAATTTTTTGGCCTCGGGCAAGAACGCGGTAGGCGCTTTGCCCGAAGAAATTTTTGTCCGTAATCCGTAGCGGCTTTTTTGCAATTTTAATTTACTGTCGATGGTGCGCATAAAAAGTAAAATCTGCGTTTGCCGCGCCCAATCGGGCACGAAATAGGTTTTGATATTTTTAAGAGGGTGTTTTGCAATATCCGATAAGATGCGGTAAATACGAAGAAATACGGTATCGCCATGCACCAGCGGAGACATTAAAAGACGCCAAAATCCGGAACCGGAGGGATAACGCACAGGTTCAAGATGGCTGTGCTCATCCGTATTTAATATGGAACCGATGGCCACGCCTTTGGAGAATTCATACTTTTTATGCGTTGTCGTTACGCCGAGCAGGCTTTCCGAATTGGTGCGTACATTTTCACCTATTTTATCGGACAATCCTGGCAGAGATTTTTCTTTCAAATTCAACAGCAAGGATACCGTTCCCAAAACGCCTCCGGAAAAAACGACGCTTTTTGTTTTAAGTTCTCCCCGTTTAGGTAAAAAACCGATAGATTTCTTCCAAAAAATCCGATATGCGCCCTTATCGGTTTCACCTTCGATGCGGATATCATAAACCTGCGATTCGGCCATTATTTTTACACCGTTATTTTGCGCCAAATAAAGATAATTTTTATCCAAAGTGTTCTTGGCATTATAACGACAGCCCACCATGCATCCCCCGCAATAGGTACAACCGCAACGACGCGGTCCTTTACCGTTAAAGAACGGATCGTCCGTTTCCACTTCCGCTTCGCCGAAAAATACCGCCACATCGGCGGTGGAAAAAGCCTTAATAGAATAATGTTTTTGCGCAAGCGTTTTTAAAGCGGCGTCGCCGTCGGCCAAATTTGGATTTTGCGTAGCGCCCATCATCTCAAGCGCCTTATGATAAAAAGGCATCAATTCCTTTTTCCAATCGGCCAAACCGCTCCAATTGCCGCTTTCAAAAAACTCTTTCTTAGGAATGGGCAGCGTATTGGCATAAACCAATGAACCGCCCCCGACGCCGACGCCGCTCAATGCCGTTAGATGCCGGAAAAAGGTAATCTTAAAAAAACCGTAAAAATGTAAAAACGGCAACCAAAGCCATTTTCGCAGATTCCAATTGCGCTTGGGAAAATCTTCAGATTCAAACCATTTCCCTTTTTCAATAACCAGCACTTTGTAACCTTTTTCACTCAATCTCAGCGCGGCTACCGAACCGCCGAATCCAGAACCTATAACGATATAATCGTATGTCTCAAGCGTTGCGCTCATATTACCGCCTTATATTTATCTTTGTTCTTTTTGCCGAGTATTCGTATTTTATAACGTAAATAATCATAAATATAACAATAACGGCAATCGAATAAAAATATTATGACTCGTTGGGCGCTAAAAGCAAAACTTTACCGTAAATTTAGAAAAAAGCCTGTCATTAAATCTATTTTAAAAAAGGAAAATGAGATTTTCATCCGATTGTCTGCTATGATCAAAATGAAACCCTCCAAGATTATTGATATGGGATGCGGAAACGGCAATATTCTTGAAATTTTAACCGCTATATTTCCACAAACACAAATCTGCGCTATGGATATCAGCCGCGAAATGATGCAAGAAATCGACATTCAAGACATAAAAACCGCCAGCTTTATTCAAGGCGACGCCTTATTCGCGCCTTTAAAAAGCAACGTTTTCGATTTATGCAGCGCCGTCGGAATTGCCGAATATATTAAAGATAAACCGCTATTTTTAAGGGAACTGTATCGTATCTTATCCGATAACGGATACGTAATTATCACCTTTGCACCCGTAAACATATTCAGCTATTTACGTTTTATGTATGCTATTAGAATTTATCCCGATAAAGAGTCCAAAATGAGACAATATATTCTGGAAAATGGTTTTACAATCGTTGATTTAAAAAAATCAATAATGCAATATCAATTTCTGATTAAAAAACGCTTATAAACTTTTAAATCTTTTTCGATTTATTATAATTCTTTATTTTAGCGGCTTTACTTAATCGTAAAATTTTTGTAAACTACTCTAAACTAATTGCTCTTTTTTCAACCTATCTGGAATAATATGAACAAACGATATAATCTGATTTCTTCTTTCATCCTTATTATTGGCTTGGCGCTTACGTTTTTTTCTTATTTTCAATTTACGCAATTAGATAAAAACAGAATAAACGGTCTCTTTAAAGGCAAGGTTAACGAAAGAGCCGCCTCGTTTTACCTCGAATTAGAAAGTAATCTTGAAGGTTTGTACGTAGTTCAGGATATGTTGTCTGATTTCAATCCGCCATATTTGTCCTTTAAAAAAGTGAGCGAAAAGATCATTAAACGCCATCACGGCATTGAGTATATTGCCTGGCTTCCTAAGATTACAAGATACCAATTGGATACATTTAAAGTCTATGCGAGAAGACAGTTTCGTGGTTTTCGCCTAAAAGAGGTTTCTAAAAACGGCTCTCTTATCCCCATCGGCAGATATAATGAGTATTATCCTTTCTATTATATTTATCCGCCCCGTATTCAAAAAGGTCTTCTCGGTATCAGTCTTTATCCGGCGGATCCGGATTTTCGTAAACTTGTAAAATCGCCGCAAAAAGCGAACTATACCGCTTTTAAACGCTTGACCTCCCTTAACAGAAAATTGGCCGACAGTCAATATATTTTATTTTTTCCGGTCTATTCATCGAAAAGAAACAGTGAATTAAAAGGTTTTCTTGCGGCGACAATTGATATTGCCACAATATTCAGCGGATCAATTCCCAAAGAACAATTAAGCAACTTTAATATTGCTATTACCGACGTCACCGATCCATCGAAAAATATTACCGTTTTCAATAGCATCCGATTCAAAACACAAAATGCAAATAAAAATGAATACTATTTGGAAAAAATACTCTCCGATTTCGGCGGACGCCGACTAAAAATATCGGCCTATCCCACACGAGAATATCTTTCTTCGGTAAGGAATTTATCGCCTTTTATCATTCTCGTCGTCGATATTTTAATCACCTTAGTTCTGGCGCTTCTAATCCGGCGTCTAATGATACGCGCGCTGGTTATTGAGCGGCAAAAAGACGAGTTGGCTTATAAGAACAATCAATTGGAAATTCTATCTAATTCCGACGCCCTTACCGGTTTGGCTAACCGCCGTCATTTTGAAAAAATTTTAGATTTGGAATGGAAACGTTCTTTACGCGAATCAACGCCTATTACGGTAATTATGATTGATATCGATCATTTCAAACAATATAACGATACTTACGGCCACGTAGCCGGAGATAAATGCTTAAGGAATGTCGCTCAGACGCTGGCAAAAGTTATTTCTCGCCCGACGGATCTCGTTGCGCGCTACGGCGGTGAAGAATTTGTTATCATCCTTTCCAATACGGAAGACCGTGAAGGTAAAGTTGCCGCCAAATGCGTTAAAGAAGTGGCAAAATTAAGAATACCTCACAAATCTTCACCGGTTGAAAATTATGTGACCATAAGCGCGGGGTCTGCGACTTATGCCATTGTCCCTCCCGACCAACCGCCGCGAACTATTGTAAAAAAAGCCGATAAGGCTCTATATGCCGCCAAAAAAGACGGCCGCAACCGAGTTAAGGTGCTTTATTAACACTTTGGAAATCGTTTTTCACAATTCGCTATATACCCATTGATTTAGACTTAGAAAGACTGGTCAATAATTTTAGGTTCGCGAGAATTAGACGTGCTTTTCATTTTACGGCGAATAATGACCCCGCCTACAAGCTTACGAAAATAGGTGCGCATATCATCGAATACGGTATAAGCCCAAGGCACGGCAATCAAAGAGACAAAGGTCGCAAAAATTAATCCGCCAATGATCGTTCTGCCCATTGGGGCGTATGGAATACCTATCATTTTACTATTGCCTACAGCCATGGGTATTAAGCCTCCGATAGTTGTAAAGGCTGTCATTAAAATGGGACGAAAACGATGCTGCCCCGCTTCCACTAAAGCTTCAAAACGGCTGCGTCCCTGGTGGCGTAAACGGTTTACCAAATCAATCAATACGATGGCGTTGTTAACCACAATACCAATTAAAATAATAAATCCGATGCGGCTCATCATATCCATGGGCGTATCGGTGATAAACAACAGCCAGTACGCGCCGACAAAACTAAACGGAATAGCCACTATAACCGAAAGCGGCAACACAAACGATTCAAATAAAATACCCATTAATAAAAACACAAAAGTAATGGAAAGATAAATAGCAAAGGTTTGGCTTTTATTGCTTTCGTTCATATTGCGAAAGCGTTGCCCTTTGCTCCATGAATACCCGTAAGGCATCTGAAAACCAGCCATAGCTTGGTCAATTTTTGAAAACAGCTCGCTCATATTTTCTTTGGTCGTATTTACCTTAACGCCAAGATAAGTCTTCCCGTTTTCCCTGTGAATGGAACCGAATCCTTTGGTAACCGTAAATGAAGCGATGGCGGATAAGGGCACCTCTTTACCGTTTTTAGAAAAGAAGGTGATATTTTTCAACTGCTCCATGGTCTCGCGGTCTTCCTTGCGCAACTGAACGATAATATCCACCTCTTTTTCGGCAGTCTGATATTTTGGAAGCTGAATACCACGCAAAGCGTACATTATCGTACCGGATACCGTCTGCGGACTAATACCGAATTTTAGAGCCTTTTTGCGATCAATACGCAAACGAATCTCTTTTTCCCCTTTCTCTCTATCCGTTTCCACGCTGATAATCCCCTCAATGGAGCGCAGACGTCGTTCAACCTCTTTGGAAAGATCAGCCAGTTTGTTGGTATCGTCTCCGTAAAGACTGATGGTTAAGGAAGCGTCGTCTCCGCCTGAGCTTTGACGCCAAGTCGTGCGAATTTTTACGCCGGGAAAATCGGGCAAGCGTTTTTTTACATCTTCTATAACTTCTGTTCTATCCATATAATCTTTTTTATAGACACCCAATATTTTTTTTATACCGATATAAATAACGTCATACCAATTTTGATTTTTTTCGGGATTTAAGAAAACGCTGACCCGTCCCCTGCCCACTCTGTAACCTGTATCAATTGCCTTTATATTGTAAATATCCGCCTTGGCTGTTATGGTATCCTCAATTATTGAAATGATTTTATCCGTATCTTCCAATGTATAATTATCAGGCAAATCGAGGAAGAGACGAAAATTATTGATATTGCCTTCCATATTGTCCGTAGCGGCTATCCTATCGGATACCATCATAGAAGAAACCAACAGCGCCATCAAAGCCAAAAAGGTTTCAATACGATGAACTAGCGTCCATGAAAGAAACCGTTTATACAATCCGTTGGCTTTTAAGATTATGTCCGGCTCCTTCACCTCTTTTTTGCTGACTATGCGACTGGAAGCCAGCGGAATAAACACCATGGCGACAAGCAATGACGCGAGAAGCGATACAATCACCGGAACGCCGATGCGCAGCATGTAAAAACGAAAACCGGCGTCATCGTTCATTAAGATGAGGGGAAGGAAAACAACGATAGTGGTGAATGTCGCCATCGTAACCGCCAACCCGACTTCCGAAGCGCCGACAGCGGCCGATTCTTTATTGGAGAGTCCTTCCTTCCGTTTTCTATAAATATTTTCCACTACAACAATAGAATTATCCACCACCATGCCGATAGAAATCATCAGCCCCATCATGGTGATTAAGTTGAGTGTCCACCCGATAAAATAAAGCACGGTCATACTGACCATTATGGAAAGTGGGATGGCCACGTTAAGAATGATGGTCATACGTAAACGACGCAGAAAAAAATAGAGCACGAGAAAAGCAAACAGACCACCCCAAATACCTGCATTTTTCAGATTATCAATCGATTCCACAATAAAATCACCTTGATTAAAAAGGATGCTCATTTTGAAACCGGCAAGACGCGGATCGTTTTTTAACATTTTATTTATCTTTTCGGTAAACGCCCGAGTAAGAGATACCGTGTTGGCCATCGACTCTTTAAAAACTGTCAGCTCTATGGACGGACGCCCGTTTAAACGCTGAACCCAAGTTTTTTCGGGTACGTCATATTCAACATCGACAATATCTTTTAATAATATATTAGGCCCTTTTACGGGTATTCTACGAATGTCATCCAAAGTTTTGAATTTACCCACGGAACGCACATAAATTTTTTGATTTCCTTCACGAAGATTTCCGGACGACATAGCAAAATTATCATTACGTAGTTTTTGAATAACCTCGTAGAGATTTATTCGATACCGTTTTACGGCGTCCTGCTTAACGCGAATCTGTACCGATTTTTCATCCACGCCTTCTATTTCCACACTGGCCACGCCGTCAATACGCTCCAACGGTTTTTTAATGTATTGCTCAATCAGGAAAAACGGATCGTCTATGGCTTTATCATAAGAGAGAGAGAGCCAGATTACCGGATCGTCGTCATTGCTCCATTTACGGATATAGGTGCGTTCCAAATCTTCCGGCAGATCGGGACGCACGCGTTCCATACGGTCTCGCAGCTGACTGTAGGCCAAATCCATATCCGTGCCTTGATTGAAATGCAGAAAAGTCCAGCAACCGCTGGTAAAACTACGCGTCGAAACCGTTTTTATGCCTTTGATGGTACGCACAACTTCTTCAATAGGGCGGGCAATAAACTGTTCCACTTCTTCCGGATTGGCATTGGGATATGGAGCGTAAACGCCGAGATAGGGAGGACTAAATCCGGCCGGCATCAGCTCCACAGCGATCTGCGTATAAGCAATATACCCAACCACAATAAGGGCTAATAAGCTCATTATTACCGTTACCGGACGAGTAATGGCCAGCTTTGCCATTACATTAATATTCGGATTATTTTTTATATTTTCGTTATCATCGCGCAAGTTATTATCCCATATTAATTGTTTTTATCATATCATAATTCAAAAAAGTTATCTAAAAATACCCATAAATCTTTATTTCGTTTGTGTAGTATCGGAAATTTATCTTCTTCCTCAAATTAGGCCGGATCATCCGAATGATTGATCCGACGTTTTTATCACCCACACGACAAAGCTATATTCTTTGGCACAAAACTAAAAAACGCTATAATACGTTGTTATGCTTCTCTCGAAACAACGCTGTAAACCGT
>CAYRJN010000080.1:0-16708 GCA_964424545.1 uncultured Calditrichaceae bacterium | reverse complement strand
AAGATAGATACGCGCCTATTGCCGCAGCAATCAGAACCATGATTATTGTTTTTTTCATCTCCTGTTTAACCCTCTTTTTTAACGATTTATACTAAAACCGTTCTATTTTCATAGCAATCTTTTACACTTCTTTTTTAGCCCCTGTTTCTCTTAAAGAAAATAACGACGCCTAAAATAACGACAATTAAAGGGATCGCAATAACTACAAGATAAAACAAGGACTTAACATCGGCCTGCGTCAATGTTAAACGACTGTCTTCAATCTCTTTGGGACGAATGGAAATGGCGTCTTCATCTTCTGCAAGATAGTTGATCGTATTCAGAAACAAATTGGAATTGCCTTGATTTTTGAAGTATCCGTTTCTGGCAAAATCTGAGTCTCCAAAGATTGCCAAAATCTCTTTCCCTTTAGCCAAAGTCTTTTCAATAACGACAGCGAGCGTAATAGGACCTTTTTTATCCTTACCTTCGTCAAAACTGACTTTTCCGCCGGCAAATTCCATTTCCGCCCAGCTGTTATCGCTTGTTTTCAACAACTCATTAATTTTAAAACCGCCTTTATCGCTTTGCGGCGTCAACGACGAGGCATAGGGATAAAAGCTCATAATATTGAACCCTTTAGTTATGGGATGCGTCTGATCATACTTGGTAACAAGAGGCATACCGGGTCCGGCTCCAAAAAGCTGTCCTACGCCGCTGGCGTCAATTACCATATCTTTGCCAAGTGTTACGTGATATTTGGAAATGAATTCGGCGATATCATCCTGATGTTCCGGATCAACCATTAATAACAGCTTACCGCCTTTATCGAGATAGGAAGAAACGCTGTCCAATTCGCCGGGCATAAAAGCCACCTTGGGTGAAATAATCGCCAGTATTGTACAACTGTCCGGTATGGATTTGCGGATTAAGTTAATCTCCTTTACAAGATAGTTTTCTTTGCGGATAGCATCCGCCGCTTGCTTAAAACCTTGCGGCGTATCATCTTTAATAGACGCTTCTCCGTGTCCCGTTGTAAAATAGATAACCTTATCGCGGTCGCGCGTAACTTTGATAATCGCATTAGTCAGATTGGTCTCGCTAAGTTTTTCAACCATCTCTCGTTTTCCGTTGGCTTCCACCACCACGGTATTATATTTTTTAACATCGTAGCGTTTAGTCATATCCGGTTTTTCATCCGGATCGATTAAAGTGTACGATAATTTTGAGGCACGATATTTATACTCGTCCAGTAAGTCTTTTGGCGCGGATTGCTCGGCGCTTTTATAAAATCCGATAATCTCTACATCTTTATCAAGCCCTTTTAAAACCTTAAGCGTTTGATCGGAGAGCGAATAGAGATTATTCTTTGTCAAATCTTTCCTAAAATGCTGGCGAGTTGATATAAAAGCCAGCATAGCGACAATAACAAGCATTACAACAACCTGAACAAGCGTATTGGCGCCCTCTTTAAGCGACCGTTTGGACACATCTTTTTCACGATTTTTATAATAGAAAAATAAATAATAGCCGCTGCCCGCCAAACCGGCGACAAGCAAAACCCAATTCAACCAATTCCAAATATTGGTTATCGAAAAAACAATAAAAGCCGCGAGCAGTAATACAACGCCGCCTAAGCCTATAAATTTATCCAACTTTTTCATTCTTCATTATCTCCATATTACAGTTTTCTGTTAAGTTATGGCTATGCGCGCCATTTGACCGATTCAATCATTTTAACCGAAAAATAGAGTCCTACAAAAGAAAACAATATGTAATATATAACATGCGTACTGTCTATAACGCCCTGCGCAAAATCTTCGAAATGATTAATAATCGAGATATAATTTAACGCGCCGCCAAGCGTGGGACCGGCATAATGCGCTCCCCAACCTATTACCCAAAGCAGCAGGGATAAAGCGAAACCGCCGATTGCGGCAATAATTTGATTCTCCGTTGTCGTCGAGATGAATAAACCTACGGCGATAAACGCGGCGCCCATTAATATCAAACCGATATAACCGGACAAAATAGGCATAAATTCGGGAGAACCGTACATAAAGAGTATCGACTGAAAGAACATAGTCGGAATTAATAAAACAATATAAAAAAGCAGTCCGGCAAAAAACTTGCCGAGAATGATTTGAACGGGAGTTATGGGCGTAGTATAAAGCAGTTCCACCGTTCCCGCGCGTTTTTCTTCGGAATATAATCTCATGGTAATAGCCGGTAAAGTAAAGATGGAAATTAATGCGATATTCCAAAAATAGGGACGGATTAACATAAGATTCACGTTAAATTTTTGCGGCGCCATACGATACTGCTGCGCCCTAATGGCGTCCATAAACGCCGCTTCTACAAAATTGGATGTATATAAATAGAAGAATACTCCCGAAAGCGCCGTAAAAATAGCGATAATTATATAAGCAACGGGAGAGTAAAAAAACGATTTAAAATCTTTATTGATAATAGCGAGAATTGATTTCATTTTACGCTGCCTCCTCTTTCGTTGTAAGATGCAGGAAGATATCTTCCAGAGTAAAACGATCGGCCGAGAGTTCTATCAATCCCAGCCCGCCGTTAACAATTGTTTTTGCCAAATCTTTACGCAAGTCGATATCGCTTTCAACGCTTAAGTGTACAACGCCGTTCTCTATGGATTCTACGTTATAATTTTTAATATCCTTCATGGCGCTTAAAATCTTGCGAATATCATCTTCTTTGCCTTCAACCTGAAGATTAACGCGCTCGATACCCTGCAAGCGTTTCGTCAGATTGTCCGGCGTATCCTCCGCCACGACGCGTCCTTCACTGATAATAACCACCCGTTCACAGGTTTGTTCAATTTCAGGAAGAATATGAGAAGAAAGAATAACCGTATGCTCTCCCTTTAAATTTTTAATCAGCTCGCGGATTTCAATAATTTGTTTGGGGTCCAAACCTACCGTCGGTTCGTCAAGGATAACAATTTTAGGATTGTTGAGCAGACTTTGCGCTAATCCGACACGCTGCCTGTATCCTTTTGACAATTTTCCGATAATCCGTGAACGCACGTCACCCAAGCTGGTTTTTTCAATAACCGCATCAATTTCCTGTTTGAAACGACTCTTCTCAATCCCTTTAATTCTGCAAACGAAATCAAGATAATCCGTTACCACCATATCGGAATATAACGGCGGATTTTCCGGAAGATAGCCGATAATTTTTCGAATTTCCATACTTTGCGTGGAAATATCATATCCGTTGATGGTTGCTTTACCGCTTGTGGGCGGCATATAACAGGTTAAAATCCGCATGGTTGTCGTTTTACCTGCGGCATTCGGCCCAAGCAGACCGAGAATTTCACCTTCATTTACATGAAAACTCACGTCCGATATTGCGCGTTTATCTCCGTAATAACGCGTCAATCCTTCAACACTTATCACAGCAATAACCTCCGTTTTCATAATTATTTAATAATTGTCCGATATTTTTATTTAGCCTTACACAAGACTGCCGATTGCAGACATTTGCAGCTTTATTCTTCTGTTTTTAATTTTTCATTTTCTTGCGTTTTTTCCATTATTTCCACGTCGTCCGGATTACCTATCACCGCCGTTTCACTGGCCTCCTCTTTCTCAACAATATCTTCTTTTGTATGGATAATAAAATCCATGGTTGCGGATTTGGCGTGAGATATTTCATCTTCCGACGGCACATATTTAGCGAATTTAACTAAATCCGACAGTGAAAGGACATTGTTTAAATCGCTTAATAAATCCCTATCTTCCAATTTCTTTTTCATATCGCGCATTATTTCAAAAGTCGTTTCTTCAAGAGCGTAAATAAAATATCTATTTTCAAGATAGGCGCGAAATATTTGAGATAACGCGCTAAAGAAGGCTTTATATCGACCTTTTTCCAATAAATTCGAGGCAAACAATTTATTCAACGCATCAAAAGCAATTTCGTGCGCCGGACGCGGCGGAGGCGGCGGCGTAAAAATATAGCCCTGCTCTTTTTTCTTCTTATACAATTTATAAGCAAAATAAGCGCCCCCTATTAGGACAATACTTCCCAAAATGATCCAGGTCCAAAACCAATAATCAAAAGGGATTTCCAACGGTTCTTTAACGTCTTTCAACTTCGGCGCATCTTCGCCGCTCAATACCGATTTCACGGTAATATCAATGGCCGGCGCCATAATAATTTTATATTTTTGACTCGTATCCGATGGGAAATATGCCACCGGAAAAGGCGGGATCGTATATTTACCCGTATCATAAACGGAAATATTATAGTTAAACCGCTCAATGATACGGCCGTTTTTTTCCTCGGGTTCAGGAAAATTGTAATCTTTAATTTCAAATCCGCCGAGATTAATACCCGCTCCGGGTTTCTCAATACGCAAACCTTTTTTACGATCGATTATTATAGAATAATTAATACGATCGCCGATCGTGATCACCGATGTATCCACTACGGAGCGAACTTCTATTAAAGGTTTTTGCGTCTGCGCCGTCAGATAAAGCGCCCCGGCTGCGAAGCTGTACAATAAAAATAATTTTATACGATTATTCAACGTTATTTAATCCTGTCATTATAAAATTTTACATCCTGAGCCTGAACAAGTCTCTGAATCATTTTTTGATAAGCTTCCGTTTGCCGCTCGTTCAACAAATCATTTGCCGCCTGCTGTGCGACTTCGTCAAAAGTTTTCTGACGAACAACCTTCCCTTTATCGTCTTTTTCCGTATATTTATCCTTATGCGCCAAATAATACAAATGTACGTCGTCTTTATCAATTTTAACCTGATCTTTTATTTCGTCGGCTATTAACTTTTGCACCATAAGCGCCTTTTTGGCGTTAAATACGCCTTCTATCACATCTTTATCTTTATCAAGTCCCTTGCGTTTAGCCGAATCATACAACAAATCTTGAATGATGATCTGCTGTACCAGCTCCTCTTTTTTCTTTTTGCTGTTAAACTGATCCTGTAAATAAGGCGGCATTTTACTGACCTCAAAATCGAGATCGCCTTGAGTAACCTTATGCGAGCCGCTTTCCGCCAAAACCTCCCCCGGGCGATTACGGCGAACGGAATCCGGTTTTAACGCCGCTTCCTTTTCATAAATCCGAACCGCGTCGCCGGTTCTGTTTAAACGTTCCAGACAAGAGACGATCTTTTTGCTGACGTCGCTTTGAAGTTTGCTTTCGGGATAGAGATATTTAATTTTAAAAAAGTATTCCAACGCCTTGTCATAATCTTTAATTCGTTCAAAGTAGATATTGGCAACCGTATAATAGGTATTGGCCTGCCGCCCTTTATCGAGGTTATATTCATTAAGATATTGTAAATAGGTATTGGCCGCCGCTTCATACAACCCGTTTGTAGAATAAGCATTTGCCAATTTCAACAATTCATCGGCGGGAACTTTATCGGAACCGGAATCTCCGCAAGAAACAAATAGGGCAACAATTATTAAAAATAGTGATTTATATAAATTCTTCATCGTTTGTCCATCCTTTCAAACCTAATATTCTCAACCGGCCAAACGTCTTTCACGCTTTTTAAAGAAACGTACAATCGGTTGAATATAGGAACGATCCGTCATAATATTAATATGATCGATACCGACGGATTTAAACAACTTATCCAATTCCCCCTGTTCGCCGCGCGCATGATTAACAAATCGTTCCCGTATCAATTTACTTGACGTGTCGATTACAATAGATTCGCCTGTTTCGGCGTCTTCAAGTTCCAACAAGCCCACGTTCGGCAGAGAAACTTCCCGCGGATCGGTAATACTCAACGCGATAATATCATGTTTTTTGTTGGCGACTTGCAGCGCTTTCTCATAATTTTCCGATAGAAAATCGGAAATCAGGAAAACGATGCTTTTACGTTTGATAACCCGCGCCAGATATTCCAAAGCGACATTAATATCGGTAAGCGAATCCTGCGGTTTAAAATAGAGAATCTCACGAATTACGCGCAATACATGTTTTTTGCCTTTGCGCGGCGGAATAAATTTTTCAATTTTATCCGAAAAAATAATCAGACCCACTTTATCGTTATTGCGAATAGCCGAAAAAGCCAGCACGGCCGAAAGCTCGGCGGCAATTTCACGTTTCATCTGTTCGGTTGTGCCGAAATTACCGCTGGAACTGACATCTACCAACAACATCACGGTCAACTCGCGTTCTTCTTCAAAAACCTTTACAAAGGGATGTCCCATACGTGCAGATACATTCCAATCGATCGTGCGCACATCGTCACCCTGCTGGTATTCCCGAACTTCCGCGAACTCCATTCCGCGGCCTTTAAAAACGGAATGATATTCTCCGGAAAAAACTTCGTTTACTACGTTGCGCGTAGAAAGCTCAATCTGCTTAACTTTTTTAAGCAGCTCTTTGGGAATACGGCTTTCATTCTCTTCCTGCGGTTCTATTTTTTCTAAAATTTTATCTCGTCCGGAATATATGAAAAATACGATCAGGACAACCAATAAAACCGCAACGCTTACTATGCCAATTACAAGTACATTCATTAGGGCACTTCTACTCTGTTTAATACTTTACGGATTACGTCTTCCGGCGTCATCTCTTCGGCTTCGGCCTCGTAAGACAGAATGACTCGATGGCGCAGCACATCCATACCGATGGCGCGTACGTCTTCCGGCGTAACATAACCGCGTCCGCGCAGAAAGGCATGCGACTTAGAAGCCAAAGCAAGAAATATGGAAGCTCTGGGACTACCGCCGAAAGTAATCAGGTCCTTTAATTCGCTTAAACCGTAATTTTCCGGCTCACGTGTAGCGAATACGATATCCACTATATATTTTTCAATTTTTTCGTCAACATATACTTCTTTAACCACTTTGCGCGCTTTTATAATATCTTTTGGCGTAATTACGGCCTTCGGTTCTTCAATCACCAAGCGTGTTTGGCGACGCACAATTTCCAGCTCCTCCTCTTTATCGGGATATCCCACATTCAATTTAAGCATAAAACGATCCACTTGCGCTTCGGGCAGCGGATACGTCCCTTCTTGTTCTATAGGATTTTGTGTGGCCAGCACAAGAAACGGATCGTCTAACTTAAAGGTTTCTTCGCCAATCGTTACCTGACGTTCCTGCATGGCTTCGAGAAGCGCGCTTTGCACTTTCGCCGGCGAACGGTTAATTTCGTCTGCCAGCACCAAATTGCTGAAAATAGGCCCTTTTTTAGTTGTAAAAGTACCGTCTTTTTGATTATATATCAGCGTACCGAGCAAGTCAGCGGGCAATAAATCCGGCGTAAATTGGATGCGCTGAAATTTGGTTTTAATACATTTGGACAAAGTATTAACGGTTAATGTTTTGGCCAATCCCGGCACGCCTTCCAATAATATATGCCCATTGGCCAACAACCCGATTAAGAGGCGCTCTATCATATAATCCTGACCGACGATTACTTTAGAAACTTCGGCCAGAATCTTTTCCACAAAAACGCTCTCTTTAGCGACTTTTTCATTAATCTCTTTTATATCGGGATTCATTCTTCCTCCTCTTTTTTGCTTTCAAATTCTTTAATTTGCCCAAAAACGTTTTCTAATGTATCGTAGAACAACTGATAATCAGCCTCCGAAACATCTTTTGCGGCAAATTTTGTAAGCAGCGCTTGTTCCATAAATTCTCTTATTTTATTTAGTAACGGCTCGTCTATTGATAATGCTTTTAACTTTTCTTCCACATCTTTAAACTCAACCTGTCCTTCAATAGCGAATTTTTCGGAAAAATAATGATTTAACAAACGGCTCATAGCCTGTACTTTTTCGCTATATCTTAAATTCTTATTTTCGTGGATAAGACGGAGTTTCTCCAAATTTTCATCTTCCGGCGTTATTTCAATAACCTCTTCCGATTGCGCGTTCGTATCCCTGCGCTGAAAATAGCGATATACGAAAAAAGCGATTGTTGACAGAAAAAGAACTAACAAAACCCAAAAAATAATTACGCCTATGCTCGCGGCGGAACCGTTTTCGGCGACAGGATCGGTAATAGATACCTGAAGACGCTGAGCGGTTAACGTTTCGATCTCTCCGCGAACCGTATCTTCATAGCGGATAACAAGACCGTCAATATAGGCCATACCAAGTTCTTTTGGCAGGAAATAATAGGTTATTTTTTTAATGGAAAGAGGATTTCCATCGTTATCGATGAAAAATTTATTTGACGAACCGCTTCCGCGGATTTGCAGGTTACTAACGGATGGTTCGTTTACCTTAAGTATATGAAAACGATCCAAATCGCCTTTCCAGGAGAGCTCTACATGATAGACCACTTCCCTGTTTTTAGGCACCGTATTCGACTCAAGATAGGTCTTCAACTCAATTTGAACGCTGCTGGTGCTATCTACTGCAGCCGTCGAAAAATCAATTAAAAACAAAACAAACAAAACAAGAGATAAAACAAATTTCCTCATTATCACACCCTGTAAAAACTAATCGAATAAGCGTATAGTTAGCTGTGTTCGTCTCAAAAAATAAAAATATTTACTTTGTCGAATCTTGATTTGTTTGATTGAATAAAGGCAGCGAGTTTAAATCTTTACCAAGATATTTCAATTCATATTCGGCGTCATCTCTCAATTGATGATCCGGATATTCTTTTATAAATTGTTTATAATATTTCTCCGCTTCTTTATAATCTTTTATGCTGTTAGCATTGATGAAACCGAGCATAAATAAACCTTCCGCCGCATGTTTCCCTTTGGGGTACTCTTTAAGCAGCTCCTTGAACTCTGCGATAGCGCTTTTGTAATCTTCTTTGGCATAAGAATTTTTTGCGGTTTCATAATACTCTTGTTCCGATTTTTTCTGAGAGCAAGCAAAAACCAAGATTCCTATTAAAGCAATGCTTAAGAGTATTTTAACTGACTTCATCTAAATTTCCTCCACAATAATATTAGCTCGTTCATTTAAAACTAATTTAATTAAATTAGTGGCTAATCTACAAACTCTATGCCTTTAAATCAATACAAGCGAAATTCCGACAAATTTCAATGCGCTTTATTCAATCCGACAATATAAATAATATGATATTTTTAACGCTAAAAGGTTACAATTGTTTCACTTTTTTTAACATAAATTTCATAAAATGTTTAGAAACAGGATAGGACGGCCTTATTGATAATCCGACAAATTAATTTTTCGCCGTAATCAAAATGCCGTGCTTACAGGAAGGATAAATATCACCTCAGTAATACCATCTTTTTGGACAGAACGTCATCGGATGTTTTTAAGGTATATAGGTAAATACCGGAACTTAGTTTAACGCCCTTTTCATTTTCACCGTTCCAATTAAAATAATAGGCCCCTTTCGTATGGAAACCGCGTGTAAGACTGCGTACTTTTCGTCCCAGTACGGAGAATATATCAAGATCAATATCCCCGTCTTCCGGTAAATAAACAAAAATTCTTGTCCAAGGATTAAAGGGATTAGGATAATTTTGAGACAAAATATAAGTTTGCGGAGTTAAGTTGTTTACCCGTTTGACTATTGATGTTGTTTTTAAATAAGAGTCGGCTGAATCGACATTTACAATTCCCCAGCCCATAAAGCGGTCGGGATTGGTCGATTTACCGGCCGTATTACGCAGCGCTTCGCGTATTAACGACGGGGCGGCGCCGGGATTATCCTCAATCAACAGCGCGGCAGCGCCGGCGGTAAGCGGGCAGGAAAAAGAGGTTCCTCCTCTTAATAAATAGCCGTTTGTATTCGTATATGAAGCAACCGTTACGCCGGAACCCATGGCCATCACATCGGGTTTGATACGTCCGTCATATGTGGGACCAACGGAAGAGAAAGAAGTGCGGTACCCCGCAGCATCTACCGCGCCTACGGTTAATACATACTCGCCGTCAGCCGGTGCAATCAAAGTGTTACACGTATCGCAGCTGCCTTCGTTACCGGCCGAGTTTACAACGAGCAGACCTTTTTGTTCCGCAATAATCGTCGCCTGAGTGGTTACCGGTGTATGACCGTCCATATCACGCCACGTGTACCAATCGATATATCCGAGCGAGCTGCTGACAATATCGGCACCTTCGGCATCGGCCCATTCAAGACCAGCCACCCAATAATCTTCCTCAATCGGTTTTTCGGCGCTGTCAATCTCCGTTTTACCCAGCATAAACGTCGCTTTATAAGCGCTGCCTACCAATTTTCCCGGCATATAACCGCCGATGGTTGAAAGAGTCATTGAGCCGTGAAAACCTTCCGAATCATATCCCTTATCGTCCACCGTAGAATCATTATTAATAAAATCCCATGTTTTCAATACATCAAGCGAATCGAACGCTTCGTGGGAACGATAAAGTCGGTAACCATCATCCAACATACAAATAAGCACGCCCTGTCCTTTGATACCTTTTTCATGCATTTTGTCAACTTTTATCTGCTGAATTTGAACAAGATATGCCAAACTGTCGTCATAACTTTGCAGGGCACCTGTTTTATTTAAAATTTTGTTCCGAGAATCAGGCAAAGGCTCAAGACGTTTAAAAGCATTTACCAAATCGATTTTTTTAACAAAAGGTAAAGCAGCAACGCGTTTAATATCGGACGCGCTCATTTCGACGCTGACGGCGTTTAACCAACGGGATTCGGTGCGTTTTTTATGAATTAACTTTGAGATATTTTTTATATAGGGCTCATAGACGGGCAGGTCGTATTGATCTATCAAACTATTGTTCTTAGCAATTTTTTTGCGCCGTTTTATGGCGCGGACGGAAATCACGGCGCTGCTTTTATCCAAGCCGCCGCCCTTATCCGTAAAATAAATCCAAACCGTTATCTCTTTATCTTTTGTACTCCTTTCGATTTCGCTATTCAATCGCTCGGAGAACTTCAGAGATTGCGCCGATAATTGAAATATTAAGAGAAAAAAAACGGCCGCTAATAACAAATTGCGCATAATCAATACCAAATAATTAAGATTTCGCGAGCGAATATAGAGATAATAGTTAAACTTTTCAAATAAAAATTTGATGGGCCGTTTAATATTCCTTAATCTTTTTTAAAATCAAAATCTCCGAAAATAAAATCGAAAGATACGGAAAAAGTTCTGATTTTCATATCCCCTTTTGAAGAAAAATCATATTCCGCATAAACAATTTTCCCCGCATCATATAAATCGGTAATATTAAAACGCCACAATAAGTGCATTTTAATCCAATCGGTACAAAAAGGAATCCTCAACCCGAAGATAAACCCGAATTGATGTCTGTTATCTGGTTTAAAAAATTTTCTGGAGGGAATTCGGTAGGCCCGTCAATTTCTACTATCCAATTTTGCTTTGAGGATAAGGCATATTCGTAAAACGGACCGACGCTGACATCAAAATTTTTCAGAAAATTACCAACGCGGCTCTTCAAATGACTGATAATAGAAATCCCCACAAAATCCATCGTATACGCGGCTTTATTGTCTTCGGAATATGGGAATGGAAACAGAGGCATTCCCCAACCGGCCGTTTTACCCATATAAAATATTGGTTTGCAGCAGACTCCATTCATTAAGCCTATTATCAAGAAAAATACCTACGGTAACATTCATAGCGGTAGTCGGTTCCTTAAACGAATCATCCCCGATAATATGAGAAAAGGTTAACCCGCCATTAACGCAATAGGCAGCCGTAGACTAATCCTGAGCAAAAACGGAGCATGAAAGAAGAATTAAAAAGATTATCGGCTTTAGAAACGGACTTCGGAAATTAATTTCTTAATGATCAAAAGTTCTCATCAATTCATCTCGTCACCCAAAAGCCCCTGTTTTAACTTAAAACGGCGTTCGATATTTTTATGATGATTGATCTCTTCTTGAGCCAATGTGGTAAAAAGTTCTTTAAGGTCTTCATCCGTTGCGGCAAGGGCGGCGGTCTCAAAAATCTTTTGCGCCCGATATTCTCGTTTTAGTGCTAACGTTAACACATCCTCTATCGTCCAGCTTGCATTAAATGGCTGATCGTCGGTTGCATGAGAATCGCGGCTTTTTTGCCACAAACTCTCATCATTTACGACGGCGTTTAAATTATAAATAGCGGTCTCCTTAATGTTATACAATAATTTTTCATGCTGCTCTTCTTCTTTTACCAGTTCTTCTAAAAAAGCTTTGGAATCTTTATCTTCTACAACGGTCAAGCCGTTGCGATACAACTCTTGAGAAGCGCGTTCCTGCTCAATACCGATATCTAATAGATCTTTCAATGTTTTCAAAATTTCCTCCGAATCTTCTATTTTAAAAATGGATTATATTTTTTTTCCTGACCGATTGTTGTTGCCGGCCCATGACCGGGATAAACGATGGTATCATCGGGTAAAACCAGCAATTTTTCCTTGATTGATTTTATTAATTGATCATAATCCCCCTGATACAGATCCGTCCTGCCGATGGAATCCTGAAAAAGCACATCGCCGACAAATACGTGTCCGGGGAATAAAATGCAAACGCTGCCTGGACTATGACCGGGCGTCTCGCAAATGGAATACTCTAATTCGCCAAGCTTAAAGCGGTCGCCATCCTTTACAAAAGAGTCCACTTCGGGGATTTCCGTCTCATCCAGCCCGAATAAAAGCGCTTGTTCCTGTAAACTTTCCAATAACGGTAGATCTTTTTCGCAAATATGAAAAGGAATTTGATAATGTTTCTTAAACGCGGCAACACGCAATAGATGATCCACATGATTATGCGTATTGATTATCCTTTCCGGTTTCAAATCGTTTTTTGCGATTATATCGATCAAACGCTGCGTTTCGTCGCCCGGATCGATTACCAAACATTGAGGTTTGTGATCGCCGGCCACAAGATAGCAATTCATCTCAAAGGGGCCGACCGGTACGGTATATATGCGCATAATAATTCCCGATTCACTTTTCTTTCCATAATCTTAACGGATTTAATCTACTTAAATTTTTATAATAAGGAAAGCCTAATTGACAATTAAAACAAACAAATTAGAAAGATATTTTCAATGGCCTAATTAAAATCTACCATGCAATATTTTTATTGAAAATGCATCTTTATTAACACAACAAAATATTAATAGCATCTTTATTTACCTATACAAAAAAGTGCAAGAACCGAAGGCAATACGGCATCTTTTATACCCGTTTAGAGCGCGCAAGAACCAATCTATTCTTGAAATGAAAAGGGCTAAATTTTCGTTATGGTATGCGGGAAAAGCGCTTAAACATTGATTATTGATATTCCGGTGTTTATATTGGATTTTAGATAACAATCTAAAGGTAAGAGGAAAATAAAATGAAAGCCGTTCGTATCCATCGGCACGGAAATGTCGATGTTTTAAAAATAGACGATATTGCCGTACCTAAAATTCAAAGCGATGAAATGCTGATAAAAATCAAGGCGACATCCCTTAACCATCTTGATTTATGGGTACGCAACGGTATACCGGGCGTGCCGTTGCCGATGATCATGGGCAGCGACGGCAGCGGTAATATCGTCGAAATCGGTAAACAAGTTAAAAGCCCTTATAATTTTAAAATCAACGATGACGTATTGCTTGCTCCGATACGCTCCTGCGGAAAATGTGAATACTGCTTGGACAACCGCGACAATCTATGCGAACATTTTCAAATTCCAGGCGAAAGCGCTCAGGGTACTATGGCAGAATATATCGCCGTTAAGGCGCGCTATGTTCTACCCAAGCCCGAAAATCTTTCAATACAGGAAGCCGCCGCTTTTCCACTGACATCTTTAACCGCCTATCACATGCTCATTCGCAAAACAGACATAAATAAAGCAAAATGGATTTTAATTTACGGAGCCTCAAGCGGTATCGGCAGCGCGGCCGTACAGATTGCAAAACATTACGGCCCTAAAATAATAACTACTATCGGCAGTGAGAATAAACGGAAACAAGCAACCTCTCTCGGCGCTGATTATGTTATTAATTATAGCAATGAACCCATTGGAAAAACGGTAAAAGATATCACAAACGGCAGAGGCGTGGATATTATTTTTGAACATCCAGGCGCCAAAACATGGAACGACTCGTTAAAGGCGCTGAAGAAAGGCGGGTCGATCGTTACGTGCGGCGCAACCACCGGCCCGATCGTGCGCATTGACTTGCGCGCCCTTTTCATTAAACATCAAAGCATTATCGGCTCTACTATGGGAACATTAAACGATATGAAAAAAACGAGCGCCTTGGTTGAGAAAGGCGCTCTGAAACCTATTTTGGATCGCGAATTTTCTTATAAAGAGATAAAAAAAGCGCATCATTATTTGGAATCGGGCAATCAATTCGGGAAAGTCATTATTAATTTTTAAAATATAAATATTCTAATACCCATAGGAATAGATACAAAAAATATGCGCTCTACCGAATTCTTCAACTTCCTCCTTTTATATTTTTTTGATACTCCCTTTTGCTTTTAACAAGAAAAAATATTATTCCTCTATCTCATCAAGATGATTTTGTATTTTAATACAACCATCATAATAGTTTTGTAATATATTGATTACTATATGTATTTTATTATAGTCATATTGTATTTTATATTTGACATTATGTAATTTATATATTACATTTAAAACGCAACAAAAAAAGAAGGACAACTATTATGAAAAACAAAGTCAGACATTTTCGTTTTTTAAACGGAGAACTTACTCAGCAAGAACTTGCCCAAAAAGTAAAGGTTACCCGACAGACGATAATAGCCATCGAAAAAGGTAATTTTAATCCTTCCGTAAAACTGGCCTTAAAAATATCGAGAGCGTTAAATACGCCGTTGGAAATGCTTTTTGAACTGGAAGAAGAAGATTTAAATTAAAGGCAGAAATTTCGCAAAATATCTCTTAATATAATTTTTTTATGTACAACAATTCCTTAAGGGAGGCGCTATGAAAAACAAAATGAGTATCTTAAAAAGTTTATGGATGATTATCGTTGTTTTTCTTGTCTTTGCAGCGCAAGGGTTACCGGTATTTATATCCATACCTTTTTTACTGCTCGCTCTTGCCGCACCGCTGTATCGTGAATTTCGTCCGAAAAGCGATTTGGACGAACGTCAGCTACAATTAAGCCATTTTAGCAGTCACCTATCTTTCTATGCTTATATTTCCCTTATTCTTATTGTAATGATTCTCGAATATTTCAGTAAACGCGAAAATCCTCCGAATCTCTTTTATATGCTGTTGTTAACGCCGTTAACGCTAAAGTTTTTGATCAGCATTTTCCAAAATTTCAATCGAATTCAAGCGGCAACTTATGTGGGTTTATTTTTTTCGTCTGTTTTTTTACTCTTTAATTTATTATCGCACAACATCTTGACCTTTGAAGGCATTATTCAAACAACGCCCTTTATTTTACTGCTTACGGCATCTATTTTAGCTAAAAAAATCCCCTTTGTCTCAGGGTTAATATTTGCTTTATTGTCTTTGATTTCTTTTGTTATTTTTAGATCTAATTTCGATATCTACCTGAAAATTTTATTATTCAGCGTCTTATCGCTTCCATTTTTATTTTGTTCTTTTGCTTTATTGTTCCCAAAAAAGGAGGAATTGACATGAAATTCTATAAATCATATTTAGTTATCGGCGCGCTTATTTTTTCTCTGACAAATGGCTACGCGGGCGGCTTCTCATATCATCAACTCAATATTTCCGTTACCTTAAGCGGGCATATATTTATAGGCGTCGGCTATGATTATAGCTTCGATATTAATAATAAAATTCGAGCGACCGTATGGCTGGCGCCTGAAAATGGTACCCCTTATGCCTACAGCGCCGGTTACGCCTATCGGTTTAACGACAATCAATGGCAGCCCGAACTCGGCATGGAATATATGGTCATTGCCAGTCCCCCGCTGGAAAACGGCAGAAAGAAAATATCGCTGATCAATCTCGCACCCGCCGTTAATTACCGCTTCGATTCTCCCGATATTCTTTCATCGAGAGTCTGGCTTTCCTATTTACTGCAAAACGGCAAAATTGCCCCTACCGGTCTGGAATTTCGCTACGGTAGAACATTTTAACGATTAAATAATCGGCCGAAAAGTTTAGTTACTTTTCGGCCGTTTTAATTCTATTCCTTTTTTATTTCGCTAAATCACGCCAGCCTTGCTCTAATTTCTATCCTTATATAAAAATCTGATATTTTTAATTATTGTATTTTTTAATAAAGTAGGTTAAATTCAATTCTAAAATGGTCAATAGAGCCTTTGTAGTATTGCCGCTTGCTAAATCCTCTGAAGTATAATAAAACGGCTTAAAAAAACCATATTTTTTTAAATATTTTTGTAATAAACAGCGATAAATTTAACATATATTCCCAATAAACGCAATGCGTAATTGAGACGTTAGGCACAAGGCGAAGAAAGAGAAAAACAGAAAATGAAAGAAATTTTGTTAGCCTATAAAAAACTGAAAGGAAATGCCACCGCACAAGCATACACGTTTTCAATTTGCACGAGCCGACACTCAATCCCAAAATTGCAAAAGAGTATGCTTCTATCCAACACACGGGTAGAAACGACAGAATAAGTAATTTTGAAAACGAATAAAGGAATTTAAACGATGGCAAAAAAGAATAATAACGGAACAGACGAACCATTGGAAAAACAACTTTGGAAATCGGCTGATAAATTAAGAAAAAATATTGATGCAGCGGAATACAAACATGTTGTACTCGGATTGATATTCCTGAAATACATATCTGATGCTTTTGAAGAACTATATGAAA
>CAYRJN010000079.1:0-16840 GCA_964424545.1 uncultured Calditrichaceae bacterium | reverse complement strand
ATATTATTTATTACACAGATTCTTTCTCGTAAACAGCTTTCCGCTTTTTAAATTAAAAGGTAATATAATTAACATTATTTGCCAAAGTATCCAACATATAAAAATTTTATAATTCTAATAAAAACATAATAAAAATTTACTTATCAACATATCAACAAGACTTATAAAGATTATAATCTAATCTTTTAAACTTTATTCATATTGTTGTTTAATACTTTTTTTGAACAAATTATAATCAAATTAAAAATTTGAATGAGTTTTTTATAACTTTAAAACGGAATTCATCTTTTGCAATACAAATAACACAAAAATATTTAGATAATATAGCTTTGCAAGTTGATCAATGAAAAAAGTACGAATATTATCATCACTCTTGTCATTATCCGATGAATCGGACAATCTGTAATAGAGCGTATATAATAAATATTTAAAACTTATAAAAAACTAAAATGAAGTTTTAGATAAAATTAATAATGTCTGAAATTTGTTGATTTTGGAATTCCGATACTACAAAATAGTGTTTATTATTTTTTATAATATGGAAATTTCCGATTTAATTGTTAAATTCAGCCCTATAACAATATATTGATAATTTAATGGAGTAAAAATGAATAGGGATAAAAATAAAACCTTATTAGATGCAATCGGAAATACGCCTCTTATAAGATTGAAAAATATAACCAAAGGCATAAAAAGTTCTATCTATTCAAAACTTGAATTTATGAATCCCGGAGGTAGCATAAAAGATAGAATAGCAAAATATATGGTTGAAAAAGCAGAAAAAGAAGGCAAATTGAAACCAGGCTATACGATAATAGAAAATTCTTCCGGCAATACGGCATTCGGTCTTGCCATGGTCGCCTTGCAAAAGGGATATAAATGCAAAATAATTATAAGAGATACGACAAGCGTAGAAAAAATACGAATGCTTCAGCATCTTGGTGCCGAAACAATTTTGGTTGATGCCTCTCTTCCGCCGGAAAACGAAAAATCATATAATAATTATGCTAAAATAGTGTCTGCGGAAACGCCGAATTCCTATTATATCGATCAGCATAATAATTTAGCTAATAATGAAGCCCATTATGCGACAACCGGCCCCGAAATATGGCGGCAAATGAATGGAAAAATAGATTATTTTATTATCGGCATAGGGACGGGCGGAACAATTTGCGGCGCTGCAAAATATCTTAAAGAGAAAGACGCTAATATTAAGGTTATTGCCGTAGATCCGATGGGATCAATTTTTTACGATTATTTTAAATATAAAAAAATTATAAAACCTTATCCTTACAAGCTTGAAGGACTTGGAGACGAATTTTTATTGCCCACGGTTCAATTTGAATATATAGACGATATGTATAAAATTGATGATGATACAGCTTTCGATTATACTTTAAAATTAGCCCGAAGCGAAGGTATTGTTGCCGGAGGATCGAGCGGCGCTAATATATGGGCTGCATTAAAGCTGGCAAAAGAAATCAACAAAGAAGCGCAAATTGTTACCATCTTTCCGGACAGCGGATATAAATATTTCAGTACAATCTATAAATAAAATTTAATATGAAAAACATAGAAAGTATTCTAAAAGAAATAAATATTGAATATCGAAGAAACGTTAGTTTATCCGCTTATACCACAATCGGCGCAGGAGGTCCTGCGGCTTATCTTGCCGAAATAAAGGAGTTAACCAAATTAGAATTATTGTTGACGGCTGCTTCCGCAAATAATATTTCTTTTTTGATTTTGGGAAAAGGTAGTAATGTTATTATTTCGGATGATGGATTTGACGGATTGGTAATTATTAATAAAACTAATTCTGTGTACGTAAAAGATGAAATGACAAATTGTATCAGCAAAAAAGAATTAGAGGCTCGTTTAGATTCAATAAATGAGGAAAAGAAAAAAGATTTATCCGAGAAAAATGTAGTTGTTCGCAGCGATTCAGGATTAACGGTTACATCGTTAGCGCATAAATTATATGAAATGGATATTAGCGGTTTAGAGTGGTTTAGCGGAATACCTTCCAGTGTTGGAGGCGCCGTATATATGAATATGCACGGAGGATATCAATATTTTGGTGATTTGGTGCTGCGGGCAAAATTATTTTCCGGAAAAAGCTTTAAATTGGTTGATAATGAGTATTTTAAATTTGATTATGATTATAGTATTCTGCATACTACCAAAGAGATTGTACTTTGGGTGGATTTGTGTCTGCCGAAGGGAGGCGTTGAGAAAGCGAAAAAAAAGGCAAAAGAATGGGCAAAGGAAAAATCAAATCAACCGCAACGATCAGCCGGATGCATATTTAAAAATTTAACAATGGAAGAAAAAGAAAAAGCCAATCTACCATCCGTATCGATTGGTTATTTAGTAGATAATTTATTAGGCCTAAAAGGATTTCGAATAGGCGGAGCGCAAATCTCTCCGAGACATGCCGCCTTTATTGAAAATACAGGTAATGCAACGGCGGCTGACATCTATCAATTGGTTAATCATATAAAAAAATCGGCAAAAGAAAAGCTAAAAATAAATTTAAAAACAGAAATAGAATTTATAGGAAATTTTTAAATGGCAAAGTTGAGAATAAAAGGAGGTACGCCTCTTAATGGCGAGATATGGGTATCCGGAAATAAAAATGCCGCCTTGCCAATAATTGCGTCGACATTATTAACAGATGATTTATGCAGAATCGAGCATGTTCCGGAAATACGCGACGTCCACGCTTTATTGGATTTGATAGAAGATTTGGGAAAAACCGTTAAATATATTAAGGAAAATGTTTATGAAATAAGCGGTATGGTTGTAAAATCTGAGATAGACCATAAATATGCAAGCAAATTACGGGCATCCATATTATGTTTAAGCGGACTTTTGGCTCGCACCGGAGAAGTTTTTTTACCTCCTCCTGGCGGATGCGTAATCGGACGTAGAAATCTGGATAGTCATTTTGACGTAGCTGAAGCATTTGGGGCAATCGTGAAAGGAGAGGAAAAGGGATTTCGATCTACGGTAAATAAAACAACACCAGCGGACATCTTTTTAAAAGAGGCTTCGGTAACCGCAACGGAAAACGCATTAATCTTGGCTGCGGCAACAGAAGGAGAAACGGTAATTAATAACGCCGCTTCGGAACCGCATGTGGGCGACTTGGTAATTGTTTTGCAGAAAATGGGCGCGTCGATAAGCGGTCTTGGTACGAATCGATTAAAAATTAAAGGCGTAAAAAAATTAAAGGGTTTTAATCACCGCATTATACCGGATCATATTGAAACAGGAACCTTCGCTATTGCCGCGGCTTGCACGCAAGGCGAGCTAACCATTCATAATGCTCAAAAAGAACATATGGTTATGACGGATTATTTTTTAAAACAGATGGGCGTTGTTTTTAAATATGAAGACGAAGAAAACATGATTATCAAGCCTTCGAGATTGACGGCAAAAATAAAAAAAATACAAGTCGGTTTATGGCCGGGTTTTCCTACTGACTTAATGAGCCCTATGATTGTTCTGGCAACTCAGGCGCAGGGATCAACGCTCTGCCATGACTGGATGTATGAATCACGGATGTTTTTTGTGGATAAACTTATCCTTATGGGCGCTGAAATTATTCAGTGCGATCCGCATCGGGTAGTGGTTAACGGCCCGACGCGATTAAAGGGACAAGAATTGGCAAGTCCCGATATCCGCGCCGGTATTGCTCTAATAATCGCTGCGCTTTCGGCTTATGGAGAAAGCATTATCGATAAGGTGGAAATTGTTGATCGGGGATATGAAAAAATTGTTGAGAGACTGGTTAAAGTGGGAGCTAGCGTTGAAAGAATAGAACAGAAGAACGACGTTCAACATATTGACTAATAATAAAAGAAATGATCATCAGTATCATGTTATCTCTGTTAAAGCAGAAATTCCAACATTTAAATATGTTAATATTAAACGTTTTGAAATCATTGAATAAAACTTAACAACCGATGTATCATAACATATTAAACGGATATTAACTTAGGAGGAAATTTAAATGAGTAATCAGCAGCAATTTGATTTTAATGAATTGCGTCCGCCGAACATTTCGGGAAAAACCGTAAGGGTTGGAGTGGGAATTTTGATTCTTGTAATCATATTTTTTACATCCTGGTTTACCATAAGCCCGGAAGAAGTGGGTGTAATTTTACGTTTTGGTAAATATACGAGGACGGTTAATCCCGGGCTGAACTTCAAGCTGCCTTTAGGGATTGAGCAAGTAATTAAAGTTCCCGTTGAAAGACAGTTAAAACAGGAATTTGGTTTTAGAACGATAAAAGCCGGCGTGCGTACGCAATATTCTTCGACCAGGTATCAAGATGAATCTTTAATGCTCACGGGAGACTTGAATGCGGCGGAAGTTGAATGGATTGTGCAGTATCGTATAAGCGACCCTTATAAATATCTATTCAAAGTTCGCAATGCATCGCAGACATTTCGAGATATTAATGAAGCGATCATGCGTAAAATAGTCGGCGACAGAACGGTAAATGAAGTTTTGACGGTTGGACGGCAGGAAATAGCCAGCGCCGTAGCGGTTGAAATTCAAGAATTATGTAACCAATACGAAACGGGGATTAAAGTGGATCAGGTGGTTTTGCAAGACGTAAATCCTCCGGATGAAGTTAAGCCGTCATTTAATGAAGTAAATGAAGCGCAGCAGGAAAAAGAAAAATTAATAAATCAAGCCCGTTCGGAATACAATAAAGTTATTCCTAAAGCATCCGGCGAAGCGCAGAAAAAGATTGAAGAAGCAAAAGGTTATGCATTAGAACGAATCAACAATGCCAAGGGCGATGTTGCAAGATTTGAAGCGCGATATCGTGAATATCTTAAGGCTAAAGAGATAACCAAACAAAGGCTCTATCTTGAGGCCATGAATGATGTCCTTTCTAAAGTCGGGCGAAAACTGATAACGGATGAAAAAGCTTCGGGCATATTGCCCTTGTTTGATTTTAGTAAAGGAGGGTTTAATAATGCAAAATAAAAACAGTTTAATATACGGCGTTGCCGGTTTTATCCTATTAATCGTATTATTGTCGGCTTCATATACGATCAGCGAAACAGAACAGGTAATTATTACCCGTTTCGGAAAACCGGTCGGCGGACCGTTTAACGATCCAGGTATTCATTTCAAACTGCCGTTTGTAGAAGAAAAGCATGTTTTTGATAAACGATTTCTTGAATGGGATGGAGATGCCAACCAAATTCCGACTAAAGACAAACGTTTTGTATGGGTCGATACCTATGCTCGTTGGAGAATTTCCGATCCGCTGTTATTCTTTCAGCGTGTACGTGATGAGCGCGGCGCCCAAGCCAGATTGGACGATATCCTAGACGGCGAGACAAGAAATGCTATTGCCAATCATGATTTGGTTGAAATAGTGAGAAGTACAAATCGAGAACCGGATCTGCATCTTGACAGTTTGCAATTAGCGGAAGATGAAAATATTTTTCCTACTATAAAAATCGGACGCGAGAAAATAACGCGCGAAATACTAGCCAATGCTTCAAAGCGTATAAAAGAAATGGGTATCGAATTGCTTGATTTACGTTTTAAAAGAATTAATTATGTGGCTGAAGTTCAACAAAAAATATATGAACGAATGATAACCGAACGTAAGCGGATTGCCGATAAATATCGTTCCGAAGGACAAGGGGAGGCGTCAAAAATTCTCGGTGATAAAGAAAGAGAGTTAAAAAGAATACAATCGGAAGCGTATAGAACGGCGCAGGAAATTATCGGTAATGCCGACGCCAAAGCAACGGCTATATACGCTAAAGCCTATAATCAAAGCGCCGAAGCAAGAGATTTTTACCGTTTTTTGAAGACACTTGAAACATATAAAAATACCCTTGGTGAAAAAGACTGGCTTATACTTTCGACAAAAAGCGATTATTTTAAATATCTTGAAAAGCAATCCGGCAGATAATATTTCAAAAAGCCGGGATTAATGCCCGGCTTTTTGTTGTTTACATTAAAAGCAGATGAATTTTATTATTTACAAAATATTAAAAGCGGTTAATCGTCTAAAATATTTGGTTCATCAAAAAAAATCCAACTAAATGATATAATAAAAGAACAAAACAAGATGAAGGTTATTATTCGTAGAGGAACGGAAAATGATTTTCCTTCCGTACTTGGATTGATAAAAGAATTAGCGGATTTTGAAAAAGCGCCGCAACAGGTAATCAATACTGTAGATAAGATGGTACAAGAACAGGAATATTTTGATTTTTTTGTTGCCGAAGTAAACGGAGCAATTGTGGGGATGGCGCTCTATTTTTTTGCCTACTATACATGGGTAGGAAAATCGCTATATTTGGATGATATTTATGTAAAAAGAGAATTTCGCAGCAAAAAAATCGGCACAAAATTGTTAAGGGAAATTTTTAAGGTTGCGAGAGAAAAAAAATGTAACCGAATACGTTGGCAAGTATTAAATTGGAATAAGGAAGCCATTAGGTTTTATAAAAAAATCAACGCTCGAATAGACGATGGGTGGTTAAACTGTGATTTTGGTCAACAAGAAATATCTTCTTTTCTGAATACTTTTTAAAAAGAACATAGCTTCGCAAAGTGATTAATGAAAAAAGTACGGGTAGAATCGTCAACGTGTCATTCCTTCGAAAGAAGGAATCTGAATGCCAAGATTTAGATTCCCGTCCCGTCAATACGGGATCGGGAATGACAAGGATAAGTAAAATGTAGAAACGGCAACAAAAAGGGCCAACAGTATCATTCTTCGATAAATTGGAGAATCTAAAATACGGCCTATGTGAACGATGTATAATTTCAAAATTGAGAATAATACAAAAATAAATGAAAATGTCTAAAATAGGTTGTTTTTTGAAATTTCGATACGATAAAATAGATGGAATATGAATATGCGGAAACTTTGAAATTCCGATACAAATACAATAAAATATTTGCAATAAAAATAAATTACAGCTAACTTTTCAATTGTGGAAAAAATCTCTAATTTATCCTCTAGACATACAAAAACAAGTATTCTTCTATATTTTACCTTAATATTCTACTTGTCTATAAGTTTCGGTCTTTATGCCGAAAATATATTAAACGTTTCTTCAGAGAAAAAATCATATGATTTGTATAAATATTTAGAGATCTTTGAAGATAAAGAAGGAAATACAACATTTTCCGATATACAATCCTCCTCTTTCAACGACCGATTTAAAAAAAACAAGGATAAAATACCCAATTTCGGTTTTACCAAATCCGTTTACTGGATCCGTTTTAAAGTAAAAAATAAAACTGAAGATAATCGTAAATATTTTATCAGTTTTGAAAATAGCAACATGCATTATATTACAGCTTTCATTCCTGAAAAAAATAAATATAAAAAAATTGAAACGGGTCGCTTGCGGCCTTTAAGTTCACGCGATGTATTAAGGCGTAATTTTGTTTTTAACTTAAATTTACCAAAAGACAGCCTTAAAACCGTTTATATGCGTTTTAAAAACGGTAGTTCAATGTCCCTTCCTTTACTATTGTTGAAGCCGATATTTTTCGAAAGACAGGAAAAAGTTGAAATAGCCCTGTTTAGTTTTATTTACGGCGTTTTGGCCATAATGATTTTATATTATTTATTTATATTTTTCTCTTTCCGCCAAAACTACTATCTATACTACTCTATTTTAATGATTAGTTTTTTGCTGTTTCATCTATCGTTTTCCGGAATAGACAGTCTGTATATATGGCCGAATAATTATTATATGAAACTCTATTCCATACCGGTTTTTATGGTTATGGTTGTGTCCTCTTTTATTAAATTTCAAGATGCTTTTTTTGATTTAAAAAGAAATAAAAATTTATATCACAAAATAAATATATATAATATTTATTTTTTAATAGCATCTTTGTTTTTCCTCCCTATTATCGGATATAGAAATTATATACAACCGCTCTTACTGATTACATTGTTATATGTATTTTTATCCTTTTATATCGCAGTTATTTTGTTAAAAACCGGCTTTAAAGAAGCGCGCTATTTTTTATTGGCCTGGATGTGGTTAGGGATAGGCACCATTATAACCATTCTAACGCGCTTTTCAATTATTGATTCTCTGTTTGTTACGATTAATGCCTATCAATTAGGTATGCTGCTGCTGGTTTTGTTTTTCTCTTTTGCGCTTGCCGATAAATTTAATATAATACAAAAAAGAACCGACAAAATTAATAAAGAGTTGGCACAGAGCGAAGAACGGTTTAAAAAATTGGCCAACTTGTCTTTTGAAGGCGTTTTAATACATAAAAACGGTGTAGCGATAGATTGTAATGATCCTTTTCTTGAAATGTTCGGTTATGAACGTAATGATATTATCGGACAGAATGTTGTGGAATTAGTGATTCCGAAAAACGAAAGAAAAATAATTTATCGTCATTTAACCGAAGAGGGAATGAAACCACAGAAAATAAATTGTATAAATAAACGCGGCGCCAAGTTGGCTATAGAAATAGAAACGAGAAGAATTGACGACAATAATAAAGTCTTTGTTACAACATTCAGAAACATATCCACGCATAAAAGATCACAAATTTTAAATGATGTTCTTAATAACATCGCTACAGCCGTAAATTTTATGAACAATCTTGATGATTTAAACAGCATATTAAAGGAAGAATTAAATCTTCTTTTTGATACAAGCGATTTTTACATAGGTCTATATGATCAAGGTGAAATTTTAATACCGGATGAAAACAAAAAAAACGAGAGATTTGAAAAACAGATTTGCTATAATGTTATCAAAGAGAAAAAGGCGATTATTCTTAAAGAGAAAAATTTGCAAGAATATATAAAAGAAGAAAAAATAAACGAACCAAATTTAATACCGAAAATATGGATGGGCGTTCCTTTCTATTTAAATGATGAAATCAAAGGGTTAATAACGCTTAGAAATTATAAAAGCGAAGAAACCTATACGCAATCGGATTTATCGTTGCTGGAATTTATTTCCAAACAAGTATCGGATGAAATTCAAAGAAAGAAAACGGAAGATCAGATTAGAGTATTAAATCTTTCCGTAGAGCAAAGTCCGACTTCCATCGTTATTACCGATGTAAACGGGAACATAGAATATGTTAATCCGGCCTTCGAAAAAACAACCGGCTATTCAAAAAGCGAAGCAATCGGCGAAAATCCGCGCGTTTTAAAATCGGGTAAGTTGTCTGAACAGATATATGAAGATCTATGGAATACTATTACGGCAGGAAAAGAATGGCACGGAGAATTTTTAAATAAAAAAAAGAACGGAGATTTGTATTGGGAACGCGCTGTAATTTCACCGGTTATTGATAATAAAGGTGAAATAAAACATTTTATGGCAATTAAAGAAGATATTACAGAGCAAAAAACACTTCAACAGCAATTAAGGCAGTCACAGAAAATGGATTCCCTTGGTAAATTGGCCGGCGGCGTTGCTCACGACTTTAATAATCTTCTCACTGTAATTAACGGCTTTTCCGAAATAGCTTTAAGCAAAATTAGTAAAGACGACAACCTTTACCGTGATATTACTTCCATACAATCAGCCGGTAAAAAAGCAGAAAACCTTGTTCGTCAACTGCTTAGTTTTAGCAGTTTACAATCATACCAACCGGAAATTTTGAATATCAATGATATTATTTCAAATCTTAATAAAATGATACGTCGCCTGATCAGCGAAGACATTAAAATTGAAATAAACCTTGCTGAAGAATTGCCTTTTATTATGGGGAATTCAGGACAGATGGAACAGGTATTGATTAATTTAATTGTTAATGCCAGAGATGCAATTAATCAAAAAACGAAAAAATCATATAAAAAAAAGATAGAAATAAGTACATCAGTCGCTCATATTGATGAAGAGGATATTAAAAATCTTCGCGAAGCCAAACAGGGTAGATATGTGCTTTTGAAAATAGTTGATAACGGCATAGGTATGACCGAAGATATTATCGAAAAAATATTTGAACCCTTTTATACGACTAAAGAAACGGGAAAAGGAACCGGACTCGGTTTGGCAACAGTTTACGGTATTGTAAAACAAAGCGGCGGGTGGATAGATGTTACCAGCTTATTAGGCGTGGGAACAACATTTGAAGTATATTGGCCGATAACGGAAAAAACGGGAGATATTTTTGAAGAAGATAAAGAACAAAAAGATGATTATTTAACCGGCGGTAATGAAACTATTTTATTGGTTGAAGATGATGCCGATGTAAGAGATTTGGTACAATCGGCTTTGGAGAATTATGGCTACAACGTTTATATTGCGGTTGACGGTTTAAATGGTTATGAATTTATTCAAAAGAAAGAGATAACAATCGATTTATTGGTAACGGACTTAATTATGCCAAATTTAAACGGCAGAGAATTAGCGGAAAAGGCTTTACAAATCCGGCCGAGTTTACGGATTTTATATACATCCGGCTATACGGACGATCAACTTGTAACGGACGGCGCTATGAATTCGGAGATAGATTTTTTACAAAAACCATACTCTGTTGTAATTCTTCTAAAAAAAATCAGAGAAATTTTGGACAGAATTTAATTTTTATTAACTTTATCCTGCCAATCTTAAAAGATTAGTGTATATTAAAATACCAATTAACAAACTCCGTAAATCTTTTTAAATATTGAGGCGAGAAACTTATGTATAAAATAATAATTGAAAAGCAGAATGATTTACAAAGGATAAAATTGTTAAATGCTAAAACGGAAGAATATATCTCAATCCTACCCGATTTAGGGGCGAATGTTAATGAAATTGTTTTAAAGAAGGATGATAAGCTGTTTTCGGTATTAGACGGGAGAAAAAGCAAAAAAGAATTCGAAGGATCGGAAATATATAACAGCGCTGTATTATTTCCTTTTGCAAATAGAATTAGGCATGGAAAATATGAATTTGAAGGAAAAGCCTACCAGCTTCCCATAAATTGGCCGCAGGAAGGGCATGCCATACACGGTTTTATTTGTAATGAGCATTTTGAAATAGAAGGTAAACATTCCGACGAAAAAAAAGCCGAAATTGAGTTGGTGCATAAATATGATGGATTTTACCCCGGATATCCATTTCCTTTTCAATTGTCGATTAAATATCGTCTTGATGAAAAAGGTTTTTCAGCTAATATTGAAGCGTACAACACGGGCGTCAAACGCATGCCGTTTAATCTGGGCTGGCATCCCTATTTTTCGATTAATGAAAATATTAACCGTGTGAAAATGCAAATTCCTTTATCGAATATTGTTCTTGTTGATAAATTAATCCCCACGGGAGAAAAAAAACCAAATACGCAATTTTTAGAATTAGAAGAAATTTACGAAAAAGAATTTGATACCTGTTTTTCTATCAATAAAACGGCGGATTTTTTTAACACAAAACTCTTTTTACCACAGAAAGAGATTACAATCATTTTGGAACAGGATAAAGCGTTTAAATATTTGCAAATTTATACACCGCCTGAAAGAAAATCTATCGCTATTGAACCGATGACAGGGAACGTAAATAATTTTAATAATAAAAGCGATTTAATTACTCTCGATCCCGAAGAAAGGATAAACATGAATTATGGCATTAGAATTGAATAAAAAGGAATAATAGTGTCAGTATTAGAACAACTCTATGGCGACGATGTACAAACGCTTCAGCGGCAAAAAAGGCGTTTTGAAAAATTAAAAGAAAAATATTTACAGCAATTTGATAATATAAAAAACACTCGTATTTTTAGCGCACCAGGCCGTATTGAAATAGGCGGTAACCATACCGATCACAACAATGGCAGAGTATTAACCGGAAGTATTAATTTAGATTCCATTGCCATGGCCGCCGTTTCCGGTAATAATACCGTAACGCTCTATTCGGAAGGATACATAAACCCGTTTGTTGTAAACGTAAATAATTTAGCGGTAATTGAAAAGGAGAAAGGTACGACACAGGCATTGATACGAGGTATAGCGGCGAGCTTAAACAAACGCGGTTACAAAACAGGCGGCTTTAACGCTTCTATTACAAGCGATGTTTTACCAGGATCCGGGCTGAGCTCTTCCGCATCCATTGAAGTTCTTATTGCCAAAATTTTCAATTCGCTATTTAACGATAATAAGATTCCTGCGGATATTTTAGCCCAAAGCGGACAATATGCGGAAAATGTTTTTTTCGGTAAACCAAGCGGATTAATGGATCAAATGGCCTGCGCTGTCGGCGGGATTATATCCATTGATTTTAAAAATCCGAAAACGCCCTTAACGGAAAAAGTAGCTTTTGATTTTGATAAACAAGGATACAATCTTTTGGTTGTGAACACTAAAGGCAGTCATGAAAATTTAACGGATGATTATGCTGCTATCCCTGCAGAAATGAAAGCGGTCGCAAACGAATTGGGCAAGGATGTTTGCCGTGAAATAAGTATGGCGGATTTATTATCCAAAATGAATACCTTAAGGGAAAAAACAGGCGATCGGGCTTTGTTGCGTGCTTTCCATTTTATAAGGGAAAACGAAAGGGTCGTTGAACAAGTATCGGCATTAAAAGAAAATAATTTTAATAAATTTCTAAAATTAATAAACGATTCCGGAAACTCATCATTTAAATGGCTGCAAAATATTTTTACCAATAATAATATCAAAGAACAAAATATTACGCTCGCCCTTGCCCTCAGCGAATATTATATTGATCAAATCGGCGAAGGCGCCTGTCGCGTACATGGAGGCGGTTTTGCCGGTACAATACAGGCGTTTCTACCTAAAAGCAGTTTGGATGGATACAGAAAACTTATAGAGCCTGTATTCGGAAAAGACAGTATCTATGTTTTAAATATAAGAAAATACGGAACGATAGAGATTAAAGATTTAAACAGCGCTGTTTTATAAAGCGTCCAATTAGCGCATGAATGGGAACAATAATAATCATAATCGGTTGAAATGAAGGGCTTATATCGATAATAAAAGGTGCAGATTAATTATTTACACAATCTATAAAAAAAAGCATAAAAGCAGGAAGGTTCATAAATGAGAAAAACGGCGTTATTTATATTATTTCTCTTTATAATAAACAATGTCAAAGCGGAAGATACTATTTCAAAGAGCATATTAAGCGCCAAAAAAAAAGTTTTTCCGGCGCTTGTTCACATACAGCCCATTAAAGAAATATTCAGCTCGGGAGAAAAGCGCAAGGTTCGCGTAACGGGCAGCGGCGTTATAATCAGTCCGGACGGTTACGTTCTAACCAATAATCATGTTGCGGAAAAAGCGCAATATCTGCGCTGTACACTTTCTTCGCGTCAGGAGCTTGAAGCAAAAATCGTCGGGTTAGATGAATGGACGGATTTGGCGCTGTTGAAATTAGATCTTAAAAAAGCGGGTTTGAAAAAGGTTCCTTACGCCGAATTGGGCGACAGCGATAAACTTCAAGTCGGCCAAATTGTGCTGGCGCTGGGCTCCCCTTTGGGATTATCGAGGTCCTTATCTATGGGTGTCATTAGTTCAATCGATCGATATTTTGAAGATATGGGCGATATGGTTTCGCCGTATAATTTATGGATTCAGACCGATGCGGCAATCAATCCCGGCAATAGCGGAGGGCCTTTGGTCAATCTCGAAGGCAAAGTAATCGGTATTAATTCCCGCGCGATGATTTTCGGAGAAAATCTTGGTTTTGCCATTCCAATCAAAACCGCAAAAGGCGTTATTAAACAAATTATGAAAAACGGAAAAGTTGAACGCACCTGGATTGGTATAAATTGGCAGGAAATCCGTGAATATCGAAAATATATAGGCAACAAGAAATTAGAAGGCGTATTAATCGCCAATGTGGTCAAAAACTCTCCGGCGGATAAAGCGGGATTAAAAGCAGGCTTTTTGGTTACAAAAATTAACGGTAAGAATATATCGGCTGTATATCGCGAAGAGTTACCGAAAATAAGATTATTGATTTCACAATTACCATTAAACAAAACAATAACGATTACGGTTTCGGATAAGAACAAAGAGAGAGAGTATAAAATAAAAACCGAAAAACAGGGAAAAATAAGTGGCAAAGAACTGCAATGTGATGAATGGGGAATTTCCGTAGAAGAAATAACACCGCATATTTCCCGCAATTATCAATTGGGAAAAGAGAACGGTGTATTGATATCCGGAGTGCGACGAGGAAGTCCTGCGGATGAAGCAAAAATACAAAATGGCAATATAATTATTTCCATTGATAATTTTGCGGTTAATAATTTAGCTGAATTTGAGAAAAAATATAATGAAATAATAAAAGAAAAGGGCGGGATGCATTTGCTAAGATTGAAAATCGGAAAAAGAAATTATTTTGCCATAATCAAAGGAGGAAATAATGATTAGAAAAACTCTTTTGATTATTTTTATTATATTGTTAATTCAAAACCTGTTAGCGGCAAATTGGTACAAAATAAAAAAGCAATATGAGAATAATATTGTTGTTATAGAGTATTATGAACAAACGGAATCCGTAGAAACTATCGTTGAAAAAAGCAGAATTAAAAAGTATTTAACGGGTATTTTGTTAACTAACGACGGATTAATAATAACATCATCCGATATTTTTAAGGCGAATTTGGAATCTTCATCCGCTTCCTTATTTTTCAGACCATCGCAAATTCCACAGGAGATTAAAGTAAAAGCCGGTAAAAAGGAATACGGAAAAGCATCGTTTGTTGGAAAAGACGACGATAAAGGGATTGCCTTTATTCGTCTTGAAAAACCGGTTAATAAACGCGTAAAAATTGTTAATAAAGACAGTTTATTAATCGGTGCAAATATTTTATTACTAAATCGTCTTGATAAAAAGTTTGAAAATGCGTTTGTAATAAATCAAAGAAAAATACTGGCAAGAATAAACAATCCGTCTGAATATTATCTATGCGAACAAACGATGGAAGCCTTGTCCGATTTCGGTTTGGCGGTCGATGAAAGCGGCAAAGCTGTTGGAATATACAAGGCTAAGAATAGTCCTTCGGCGGGAAAAATGTTTCATTTTACCATGAGCGCTTCCAACTTTCCGCTGGAAATTACACTTTTCAAAACAATAAAAAATCTTATAAAAAACCCGCCATTGTATAAAGAAAAAGATACGCAGCGAAAAAAATGGCTCGGCGTTTATACACAGCCCTTTACGCGCGATATGGCCGAATATTTTGGTATTCCAAGCGTAAAAGGTGTATTTATCAATACCGTATTAAAAAATTCTCCCGCAGATAAAGCGGGAATTAAAATGAAAGACGTCGTTACAGCAATAGACGGGAAAAAAGTGTCCGCTGAAGACAATAACGATCTTAGCCGCTTTCGCGAGATTATTCGTAATAAAAATTCGGATAAAGCTCTTTTTACCGTTTATAGAGACAGTGCAAAAAAAGAAATTGAAGTAAATTTAAGCGAAACACCGATCAGTCAATTTTTAGCACGGGAAGTTTCAAGTGAATTTCTAGGATTCGGAGTAAAAGAATTGACACAGGATGTCATTTTAAGCCAAAAATTGGACATGGATAGCGAAGGACTTTGGGTTTCGCGTGTTGAACGGGGCGGCTGGGCCGATGTCGCCGGTCTGCAGGTGGGCGATTTGCTTTTAAAAATTAACGGTTGGAAAACCAATGATATCAAAACGATTAAACGCCATTTTGATACCGTTAAAAAAGAGAATAAGGAGTATATTATGATGTTTATCAATCGCCGCGGACGTACGCAATTTCTTTTTATTAATATTCGCAATGAATCGATAAACGGATGAACAAAAAAACGATACAAAACAGGAAAATTTTCGATATAGGAGAAAAATATGGATTTATTAAAAACAATTTTTGATAAACAACAAGAGTTGAATCAACGCATTTTACGAGAAAGGCATAACAGCGATTATGATGCTTTATGCGATCAAAATAATAATGATAAAGAAACAGTGCGGAAACGAATTGAATGGTTGTTGAACTATAATCGGGCACAAGTACACGAATCCATGGAAATGGAAGATTCTCTACCCTGGAAATGGTGGAAAGATTATGATTATGATAAAATCGATTGGGAAAATATCCGCATGGAGCTAATAGATGAGTTACATTTTTGGGTAAGCAAATGCCAATTGGTGGGATTGGATCCCGAAAAAATGGCCGAGTTATATATGAAAAAAAATAAATTAAATCAAGTTCGTCAGGATAAAGGATACGGTAGTAATTATGATAAATACGATGAAAACGGCGTAGAAGATAATAAACGCATAGATGACATTATAAACGAATAATGTTTCATTTGTCTTTTAAGCGGGTAAAAAATCTCTCCGATTTCATTTATTCAGCATACCAGTCTGTTTTTAGATTGTTTTTCTCTTCATTGCTCGGACGAAATTAGATGTACCATGAGCGGAACAAAAGATGAGCGTGGCAATCTTTCTCTAATTTGAAGGAGATTGCCGTTTCCGCTTCGTCGGGAGTGTAAGGACACATATCAATATACATAAGAAGCTATTTTCTTATCATGTTTTATACGGTTAGAGTAAACGCTTATAAATCAATTTCTACTATGTATAAATATAAGAGCTAAATATCCAAGTCTTTATCGTTGAATTTTTTACTAATGTGTAAGACAATAGTTTCTATTATGCCGGATATGACCAAAAGCGGCACAACCAAAGATAAAAAGGCTTTAAAGTACAGAGAAAAAGATATATTTTCGGTAGGTATAAACGAGGAGCCCAAAGAAGCAAGATTCAATTGAAAAGCCAAACTTAAAGCAATAAATGCCGCCGGTAATTCAAACAAGGATACGGGATTAAAAAGAGCCGAATAAAAAAACCGACCGTTTAA
>CAYRJN010000078.1:0-16895 GCA_964424545.1 uncultured Calditrichaceae bacterium | reverse complement strand
CTTCACAAAGGAGGAGTTCAGACGCCTTAATCCGTATAAAATAATACCCGCAAATTATATTGAACCCTTGAACAAAGTTTTATCGGAACTAAAATTTAATAAGCAACAATATTTCCGTATTGAGCTATTAAGCAAACAGGGTCGAAAAATAGCGGTTGAAATCAGCGCGGATATGATCAGCGCGAACGGCAAGGAACTGATCATCGCCATTGCAAGAGATTTTAGACATATTAACGAAAAAGAGACAAAATATAAAAGCAGAATCAAAGAATTGCATAACCTGGCCTCGCATTTACAGGTTTCGCGCGAAGAACGACGCAGAAACATTGCAAGAGAGCTACACGATGAGCTCGGGCAGCAATTAACGGCTTTAAAAATTCAAATCAGTTTGCTCAGCACAAAAATTAAACAGACACAAGAGATAAAACGGCGCTTTACAACGCTTACGAATATTGTGGAACAAACCATCAAATCGGTGCAACGCATTTCAAGACAAATTCGGCCGCCGCTTTTGGATGAGCTGGGATTGATCCCCGCCATAGAATGGCAGGCTGATGAATTTCAAAATTTGAGCGGAATTACTTGCAAATATTCTTTACCGCAGGAAGAGCTGTCTTTGAGCGGCGAAAAGGAAACGGCTATATTCCGTATTCTTCAGGAAGCCTTGACCAATGTTGCGCGCCATTCTTTTGCCAAGCGGGTCTCGATTTTTCTAAAAAAGAAGGAAAATAATATAATCCTTGAAGTAACGGACAACGGCGAGGGCATCAGCCAATCGCAAATAGATAATCCGCAATCAATAGGCTTGCTCGGGATACGTGAGCGCGTCGCCTTACTTGGCGGCAAACTGGAGATTCACGGAGAAAAGGGCAAGGGAAGCAACATAAAAGTAAAGATTCCCATCGATGATCAATAAACAGATAGAGATATTAATTGCCGACGACCATGCTATCGTCCGCCATGGTCTTAAACAGATCGTAGCCGATGAGACCGGTATGAAAGTTACGGCCGAAGCAGCCAATTCCGCCGAAGTCTTTTCTTTATTGCAAAAAGGGAAATGGGATATTTTGATTCTCGATATCAATATGCCCGGCGTCAGCGGTCTGGAAGCGTTAAAACGAATCAAATCGGATTATCCCCATCTACCGGTTTTAATCCTTAGTATGTATTCCGAAGATCAATACGGAATCCGAGCGTTTCAATCGGGAGCGGACGGCTATTTGGAAAAAATAAGCGCTCCGGAGGAGTTGGTTAAAGCCATACGCAAAATTGTCAATGGCGGCAAATATTTAAGACCCACGCTTGCCGAAAAATTGGCTTTTTCAGTAGACGAGCACAAAAACGCATTATTGCACGAACGATTATCCAATCGCGAATATCAGATTTTATGCGCTATTGCCTCGGGAAAATCGGCTGAAGATATCGCCACAGAATTGGCTATCAGCAAGCCAACGGTTTACTCTTACCGCAAAAGGATCTTAGAAAAGATGAACTTGAAAACCAATGTTCAGTTAACACAATACGCTATTCATAATCATTTAATTGAATAACCTTGCGTTTCACCGTATTAGGACAAAACGATGCCGTATCAAACAAAGCGTAAGACAACTTTTTAGCGTCGTTTATTGCGGGCGATATTAACGTATTTGGACATAACTTGGCAATTTGATTGGTAAGAGTGACCTATTTGTTATTTTCCGATTAATCTGATAATGACAAGAGGTGAGCGACAAAACCCAATGTTTGTCATTCCTTTAAAAAAGGAATCTAAAATTGTGCGCATACAAAAATATTTTGAAAATACTACTAAAAATGTTTGAAATATGCTGTTTTTTGAAATTCCGATATTATAAAATAATTCATTAAAACTTATATTTTACGGGAGGACTTTATGAGTATACGTTTAAAAGCTTTTTTCACCTTTACGCTATTAACTTTTTTTTCGTTCCGCTTAAGCGCGGGTGATCTTTACCACCCCGCGCATCATAATTGGAAAGCCGCGGACGATTATGTTTTTATGCAGGAAGTATCACAAAAAATTCCCACAGAAAAACCTGTAACTTCAATAGCCCTGGCCGACGAAAAATGCTATGCGGTAATCAGCGGTCAAATCGTACAACTTAAGGGCGAAATATTAAAAGAAGAAAAAAACTCTCCGGCAAAAGTTAACCGTTTGTTATACGTCGGCGGCTCTCTTTGGGCGCTTTCGGACAACGGTTTATTTCGTCTGAACGGCGCCAAATGGCAACAAATTGACAATCAAAAATTCGTCGATCTTTGTATGCATAACGGCATTGTACACGCCGCCACGCGTGACGATGTGTTTCGTTTAGAAAATAATAAACTTGTTAATATAGAACCGCAAGGGGGATATAACACAAGCGACATGACCATGGTAATGGAAGACGGCTCGCAAGTTCACGGCCATCCCATTCGCATCGGCCCGGTAAGCCGGATTTCATCGTTTGACGGTACGCTTTTTGTTTTGCGTCCCGGAAAATTAGTGTTGTTTGACGGAAATGTCGTAAACCGTGATTATATCGACTGGGGGAGCTTTCCATCCCCTGTTACCCACAATATGCAGGCTTTCGGCAGCCGCCTGTTTATCAGTACCGATCGCGGTCTTGCGGTTTTACGGGGAACGGCCTTATCCTCCATTAAAGGAAGAGACGGTTTGCCGTATGAAAAAACCACCTGCCTGACCAAAGGTTTTGCCAATGATTTATGGATAGGCACAACCAAGGGGGCCATACGGATGCTACCCGACGATTGGCACTATTTCGGAGCCGACCATTGCCTTCCCGGAAATCATGTAAACGAAATAGCCGCCGGCAATAACGTCGTTTACATAGCGACCGATAAAGGCATCGGCATAATAGGTTATGAACCGTTCACTCTATTGAAAAAAGCCGCTTATTATGAACGGCATATTAATGAATGGGGTCACAAAAGATTGGGATTTATTCATACGCTGTATAAACGAAACGGCGAATGGATACGAGAAATAAGCGATAATGACGGCGGGCATACGGCGCCCTATCTTGCGGCGATGTCTTATAAATATGCCGTTACGGGAGACGAAACCGCCCGCGCCGCCGCCGTTGACGCCTTTAAATCTATGTTATGGTTAGAACGTATTACGCCCAAAAAAGGCTTTATCGCCAGAGCGATTTGGTCGGCCACAGGCGATAAAGATAAAATGGGCAACGAAGGCTCCGGCGGCCTGCCCGCAAAATGGTACCCCACAAAAGACGGAAAATGGTATTGAAAAGGCGATACATCCAGCGATGAAATCACCGCCCACTTTTACGCGGTTTCTCTTTTTCATGATTTAGCGGCCAAAGGCGAAGAGAAAGAACTGGCTGAAGAGCATCTCGCGCGTATCGCTTCGTTTATCATCGATAACGGTTGGAAATTGATCGATATGGACGGCAAACCCACGCGCTGGGGACGCTGGGACCCCAAATATATCTTTAGCCCATACGGCGCATTTGACGCCGGCTTAAACGGTTTGGAAATACAGGCTTTTATGCTGACCGCCTACTCCTTAACCGATAATAAAAAATATATGGACGGATATCGGCAACTTATCGATTGGGGTTATCAAAATTATACGGTAAGACAAAAAAATACCTTTCCGCCAGAGAACGTTGTTCCCTGGGACGATAATCTGGCCTTCAGGAGTTATTATACGCTTTTTCGTTACACCGTAAATAATCCCGCTTTAAATTCCATTTATCTACGCAGCTTATCGCGCAGTTGGGAAGTAAAGCGAGTGGAACAGATTGCCTGGCTCAATTTTGTATACGGCGCCGTAACCGGTAATGATTGTGAAATCGCGCCCGCCGTTAAACATTTAAGAGAGTGGCCGTTGAGCTGCATCGAATATAATTATACAAATTCGTTTCGCGACGATCTATATACGCCGCCCGGATATACAATTTATACAAGCGGTACAAAAGCAATGTCTCCGAGAGAGACCTGCGTCAAACGGGGCAGTCGTTACAACCTGAATTATGACGGCGGAGCAAACGGCAACAGGGTCATGGAACCTACCGGCTTCTTACGCGATTACTGGATGGGACGTTATCACGGATTCATAAAAGCGCCGCAAACGAAAGGCCCGAATCTTATTTCCGTGAAACCGCGAAAAGGGAAACATTTCGGCGCCGCGCCTTATAATGGAGAACCGCGGCCGAAAATATATTAAACAATTCGACACCAATCGTGTATAGAGGCATACATTTACAAAAGAGTGACAGAACGCTAATTTTCTATCTTTATCGTGTGGAAGGCCGTTATATTTTATAACGCTTTCCACATTTTTTAACGGCAAATTATCATGATATCAAAAAACAAAGACGATTTTATTAAACTTATCGTCCTTGATCCGGGACACTTTCACGCTGCCTTGCTACAAATGAAAATGCATAAAAATATCTCCCCTATAGTCCATGTTTATGCGCCCATAGACAACGGGATATACGATTATTTAAAGGCCGTTGAGAATTTTAACACTCGACCGCTTAACGCCACAAACTGGCAAAGCAAAGTTTTTACAGGATCTGATTTTGTAGACAGGATGGTACAGGAAAAAGCGGGAAATCTTGTAGTCCTTGCCGGTAATAATGGGAAACGAATTCAATATATACTGAAAACAGCGCAAGCAGGCTTAAATATTCTTGCCGATAAACCGTTATGTATTAATAAAGAGGGGTTCGATTTATTAAAGAACGCTTTTCGGTTTGCCCATCAAAAAGGCGTTCTACTCTATGATATAATGACGGAACGCAGCGAAATTACCAATATTTTACAAAAAAAACTATGCAACAATAAAGCGCTTTTCGGCGAGCTGCTCAAAGGTTCACCCGATAATCCGGCCGTAACCATGGAAAGCGTTCATCATTTTTCCAAAACGGTTAACGGCGAACCCGTAAAACGACCGCCTTGGTATTTCGACGTTAAACAAACAGGCGAAGGTATTACGGACGTGACCACTCATTTAATTGATCTGACGCACTGGATTTGTTTCCCTGAACAGGCCATCGATTACCACAAAAATATTCAAGTTGTCAATGCCGCCCATTGGCCGACGAAAATCGGTAAACAACAATTTAGACAAGTTACACAAGAAAAAACATTTCCACCGTATCTATCGTCTAACATTAAAAATGATACTCTTTATGTGCAAGCAAACGGTTATATTATTTACCGAATAAACGGTCATTATATTAAAGTAAAAATCGAATGGCCTTTCGAAGACAAGCAAGGTTTCGGCGATCGCCACTATTCAATGGTTAAAGGTACCAAAGCAACTATTATCATAGAGACGCATAAAAAACAGCAGCTATTTGTCAAGCCGTCAAAAAAAGAAAATAGTAAACGGCTCAAATCCTCCTTTATAAAAGCCCTTTCGGATTTACAGCAAGTCTACCCCGGATTGGGTTTTGAAGATATCGACGGAGGATGGCATATCGTCATTCCCGATACCTACAGACATGGACATGAATCGCATTTTTCCGACGTCGTTGAACGCTATGTAAAATATTTAAAAAATGGAATTTTGCCCGAATGGGAAAAAGCAAATATGCTGAGTAAATATTACATCACGACTACGGCCTTAAATTTAATCGAGAAATAGGCGGCTCGGGCAGCTTCGTATTTCGATTAATGGGCATGACGATGGTGAAAGGATATGGGAATTTATAAAGAAATAGGAGACTGCCTTGAAAATACGATTAACGATAGCGATACCGAATTCGACCGATTTGCCTTTAAAATTTCTTTCTCGCTCGCGCAGCCCTGAAAAGACAGCCGGATAAACAAAATGGAATATTCATAATGGTTTCCGTCCGGATTTGCCACTTAATCTTAAAGAAATCCCATATTTTTACTTTACCAATATGCTCTGAAAATGATAATACCCTGAAGCAACGCTTAAAATCAGACAATTATTATTATAATCGGCCTTAAGAATACCGTCCGTTTGAGCAATACTCTTACCGCCCTCTTTAACGCTGTTTTTATTATCTGCAGGGATGTATACGACCGCCCGAGCATTTGGCGGAACCGCTATATCCATAAACAGCAAATTACCCTGCCGACGCCAACGACTCTCGATTGCTCCCGCCGGCGTATTAAATTTTGCTTTTACCCAGTTTATATCACCGCAAATTTGCGGTTTTATGATAATTTGTTTTGCGATCGGCAATGAAAAATCAACGCGTATACCCGCCAAACCGCTGTAAAACCACTCCATCAAATGTCCCAGCATCATGTGGTTATTGGAAACATTACGATAGGCCTGCCAGGATTCGGTCAAAGCCGTAGCGCCGTGGAACAATTGATATCCGTATCCGGGAACATCGGAACGATTATTCATTTTAAAAATGACATCGGAATAACCTTCCGCTTCCAAAACGCGCAACAGATAACGATAACCGATGTCGCCCGCCGTTAATTTATAATCGCCGGATTTTATGCTTTTCACTAAATTATCTATAACCGCTTCTCGATCGCGCTCATTAACCAAGCCCATAAAAAGAGGCATAGCGTTCGCCGTCTGACTCCCCTGCGCATATTGTTTTGTTTGAGGATTAAAGAATTTAGCGTTAAAAGCTTTTTTAATTTTATGCGCCTGCGTTGCAAACATCTTCTCATCATCATTAAATCCCAGAAATGCCGCGGTTTTTTCCAATATTTTTACATCATAGTAATAAATGGCCGTGGCCGTTAAGGCTTTGGGCGTTAATTGCGCCGGCCCCGGATCTTTAGGACCGATATCAAACCAATCGCCCAACCCATGACTAACAATATTTTCATCGGATTTATTTTTAAGATAAGCGACATAGCGTTTCATGGCATTATAATTTTCCCGTAAAGGCTGCCTATCGCCGTACCATTGATAGATATACCAAGGGAGGATGACAAAAGCGCTGCCCCATTCCGGAGAATCGCGAAAGCCTCCACTAAATATGGGATATTCAGGCGCAATATCGGGAATGAGGCCATCCTCTAACTGAGCTTCGCGCATATCGTTAACAATCTTTTTCAAAAGATTGGGCACATTATAATTATAGCGAATGGAAGCGGACATCAAATGCGCCTGCTCCAACCATCCGAGTTTTTCACGGTGCGGACAATCGGTTAGAACGCTGGCCATATTACTGCGCATACCCCAATCAATTAAATGATAAATGCGATTAAAAAGTTCGTTTGAACAGGAAAAATTGCCCACTCTACCGGCGGAATTACGCGTATGTAAACTTTGAAGATTTACGATAACCGGAAGGTTCCCCGGATTGTCTCTTCCGGCCGGTATCGCTCCCTCCACCTGAAGATATCTATAGCCGTAATAGGTAAAAAGCGGCTGCCAATCTTCTATACCGCCGCCTTTTAAACGATATTTAAGGAGATAGGGACTACCCGTGGCGCGCTGTGTAACCATACCGTTTTCATCAAGCAGTTCTCCGGGAATTATGGTTACTTCATCGCCGCGCTTTCCTTTTACGGTTATCTTGGGAATGGCCGACGCATTTTGGCGCATATCGTAAACCCATATATTTTTACGCGGCGCGCTGATTTGAACAGGCATAAAAGTAGCCATTACCTTTAACGGGGGTGCGAACTGCGCTTTAAGTTTTCCGCCCGGGCCGTCTATTTCTATTGCGTTTTTCCATGCCGAATCGTCAAAGCCCGCTTTTTTCCAGCCCGTCTGTTCAAGCGTTCCGTCATAGTCTTCCCCGCCGTAAATACTGCTAAAGGTGATCGCAGAGGCGCTCGTTTTAAAAGTCCGGTCTGTTCCTATTGTTTCTCTGCTGCCGTCCGCGTAAGTGATAATCAGTTTGGCACGCATTTGCGGATATCCATAAGCGATAACAAACTTCGTATAGCGCTCCTGGGGAATAAAAAACATACCGTTGCCAAGAATAACACCCAGCGCATTATCGCCTTTTTTAAGAAGGCCGCCGACATCATAAGCGCTGTAAAGAACGCTTTTGCGATAATTTGTCCAGCCCGGGTCCAAAAAAGAACGACCGATTTTGACGCCGTTAAGATAGGCTTCATATTGTCCCAAACCGGCGATAAACAGGGTGGCGTATTTTATTTTTCTTTCGATTTTAAACTCTTTACGAAATTGCGGAATCACATCCCGGGGCAAACCTTTATCCTTGGTATGTGGAATTCCCGGAACAATTTGTTTCTCTTTTTCTAATCGTTCATAAGCAATCCAACGACTGTCATCCCAGGCCTTTTCGGTCAACAGCCCCGTTTCCCAATAGGCGATATCGCTCCATGCGGAAGGACGTTCCCGATCATCCCATACGCGAACCTTCCAATAAACGCGTCGAGCGCTTTTTATTTTTTTACCTCCGTACTCGATATTAAACTGTTTGCTTGAGGGCGTTTTGCCGCTGTCCCACAAATCCCCGATCTCTTTTTGAAGAGCGGCTTTATCGGAAGAAACGAGAATGCGATAAGCCGTTTGCCGCATATCGCGTTTTGTTGTATCCTTTATCGTCAGGCGCCACCCTAAATACGGTTTTTCCGATTCAATACCAAGAGGATTTCGGCGGAAATTGCACGTCAGCTGTACGGGAAATAATCTTTTTTTCGCTTCCGTCTGTTCTACCCGGCCGCAACCCTCAAAAAGCAGCGTTATGACCATAAACCAAAATAAAAACAACTTTTTCATTTTATATCTCGTTATATTTTTCGCTTAAAATTAGGATTTAACGGTTAATTGTACAGGAATTTCGAAAAAATAACATTTTTGTTCATTCCCGCGCAAAATTATCACTACCGCAAGATTTCCGCGTTAATAGGATGAAATTACAATATCTCAAATTAGAATCGTTCATGCGCGCCGCCAAACGGACCGTGACTGTTAATCGAAATCGTTGTTATAACAATTAATACAATAAATAAAATTCCTAATATTATCAACCAGCGTTTCCAGGTTTCCGGCTTTACCACTTTATTGGGAAATTCCGTTTCCTTTTTGCGGGTAAAAAACCAAACAAGCGCCGCAATAATAATAATGGGAATATAGGGCGTTTCCGATGAATTCAACGGGAAGCCCCGATAAATAAGGCTGTTTCGTAAATGGCTGAATATTACATAATAAAAGGAATATAAAAACAGTCCCGCAGGCATCGCCGTCTCAAGCAGTGTATTTTCTTTTTCTTGATAACGCAGCCAGCCCCATATAAATATAATCGACATAACCGTTAACACGATAAAACCGAACCACATTTGCAGGCGGGCAAAATGAGCGGGATTGGCAAATGAAAAACGCTCGGCCAGTTTGGTAAAATAATCAATTTCAAAACCGTCTATATAATTGATTAACGGGATCAGGGTCACCACAAAAATCAAAGCCATCCAATTGGCCGTTTTGGAAGGCTTGACCGATTGCGGCCATTTGCGGGTGATTACGGCATAAGCCATACCCATACCGCCGCTGAAGCCCAGGGTAAACTCCATTACATTCCACCAGTTATACTGTAATCCGCTTGTTATGCCAAGCGTTTGAATGAAATTACCAAAAGCAAAGCCGAAACCCGCTCCCAAAGCGGCATAGCCGGCCACACGCAAGGCTCTAAAAAATCCTTCACGATACAGATACCAGGCCAAAGCCAGCGCCGCCCCCAGGCAGCCGGCCCACAGTTCCGAACGGGGCGGCGTCATAAACCATTCCAATTGATAGATAAAAAAACCCCAAATTATAAGCCCGCCGACAAACATTTCGGTAATCAAATTCGGCCAATTCGGTTTTTTATTCTCCGTTGTTTCCAGACCCAAACCGAACAATCCCCCGCCGATGAAGCCGTATAACCCGCCGATAACGCTTAGCATCGAAAGTCCGTAAAGCACATTGGCGAAATCCGTTCCCCGTCCGTAATCGATAACAATGCCGTAACTCATCATTCCCCCGGCCGCCCAGCCGATTGCCCCCAAAGCCGTCAGTGCGGGAGCGCGTAGCAGCCAATCTTTGCGTTTGGAAGCGGCCAAAACAGCCAGCGCGCCCATCGCCCCCGCCCAGGAAGCGCCCCATTCATGTCCGAAGTGCCCGCGCACCGCCCAGCCAAGGCCTAAAACAATGGCCGTAAAAAGCATAAATACAATTTTCGACATACATACCTCTATTCGGATTTTAATTTATTGTATCGGAATTTCAAAGTTTACGCTTATTCCATCTATCTTGCAAAACAGAAAAAATAAATCTCCCTTTATTAAAGGGATAAGGGAGTTATGATAAATATCGGAATTAATGAATAATGAAAAGCGGACAACCCCTAGACCCCTTTTTTTCCGTAGTCCCGAAGGGATGGCAATGCCAGAATGCCTATGGCATAAGGGGGCGGTTTTAATCTGTTTTTCTATTTGCATAATTCAATACTAATCACTTTGCGAAGCTATGTTCTTTTTTTAGACTAAAATCCCGTCCTGCCGATTCAGAATAATTTCCTTTACGTCAATCGCGTCAAAAGGGCACTCTTTAACGCATTCCATACAACCGAGACAGGCGTTTTCAACAGGAATAGGATAGGCCATATCTTTATCCATTTCTATGGCCTTCTCCGGACAAACGTCAAAACAGATTCCGCAGCCGGTACAATTTTCAACTATCAGATCCCATTGCCAGTTCATTTTTCTTCCGTTCTTTCGATTTTAAAAGAATTTACGGCCTTGACAAATCCCCAAATGAAAACCGCTAAGAGGATTGGAAAACAGATATAAAAGGTGATTTGCGCAAGTTCCAATCCGTGAGGATCGGCATTGGAACGCAGATGGGTTTTAACATACGTCCAAAAAGCGCTGGGATGGCTGTCCAAATACTCCCCGCCCGGCGCTTCCATGATAAAAGAAAAACCGATAATATTTATCAGATTGGCAATAAACATAACCCACAGCGCCTTTAAAAAATTTTTACCGGCGGGTTTATGACCGTCATAAAAGAGACGCAGAAGCAAAGCGACGGCAAATAAAATAGTGGCAATGGGAATAAAAGGAACGGCGACTTTAATATCGGCCATGATATCGGGATTCAGGATAATAAATCCGACGGCTACAACAATAACCAAAAATATATCCACAATCAAAACCGTAAAAATATTCCATATTTCAATCGATACGCGAAGCGTTAGATTTTCTCTAAGAGCTTTGTAATAGGGCTGAACAATTGTCAGACCGAGAGAGACTATACCCAAAATTATCGAAATATTCAGCAGTGTTTGTAATGTCCATACTTCCAGCGCTTTTGAGATTTCGTGCATGATTCCCTGGCCTCCAATTATTAATTAGAAATTCAACAGTTTTACCTATCTATGATACGTTTGCCAAAAAAAATCTTTTCCTCTTTTAACTGTTTTCTCCTAAGAGCTACAATTTACAACAGGATGTTTTTAAATAGTAATAAAAAATACTCAAAAAAATTTGATTATACAAGAAATTATCGCCTTATAAGCGATTATGATAAGTTGTTTAATTCGGAGCCTTACTCTAATCATTCAAAAAACGAATGGCCAACTATGGGATTTACCGCCGGGGATTAACGCGTTCGCTGACGATCTCTCGCAATGACAACAAGACACAAGACTCCGCCTGTCATTGCCCAGATGAATCGGGATGTTTCACGAGCGAATGAAATGAACGAAGCAATCCCATGATTAGGACGCCGCTATTTTCCTCATATCCATTTCGTTGCGATTTTATAAATCTCGATGTTTGAATATTGCACAGGGAAAGCGAAGTTTATTGTCGCTTAAAAGAAGCAATCGCTGCGCCAACCTGATCAATTGCATCCAAATGGCGCTGACGGAATTCCTCAATGGTCGGACGCCAGGGCGTTTGTAAAAATCCAAACAGATGAGCGCTGTCCACATGTTTTGTACAATAATCTACGGTCAGGGAAAAATTACTATTATTGGAATGATTACTTGCCGTGGGAATTTGATCATATCCGTGTTTATTGAGCACATCGTATGCTTTCACGGCCTTGGCGGAAGTGAAATCCGTTCCGTAATACCAATTGCTTTGTAAAACATCCTTGGGCATTTTTTCAATAAATTGCTTTGGGAAATGCCAGAGATAATCGGACCAGATCCAGGGACGGGCGCCGCCTTTTCGCACCTCGCCGCAAAGAAAAAGAAAATCATGCCACCACAAATCATATTGCCGCACGGTTAAATATTGATAATATTTCTGATTTTTTGCGTCTTCCTCATCCATGCCGAGATGGAAAAAGCGCGGACGATCAAATATTTCAATGACTTCATTTATCAAATCCCCGCATACCCTATAATATTTGTCCGTCGATAAGCATCTCGAATATTCGCCGAGCCAGGCGTCATGCGATGAAGCAAAATTGAGTTTGGGAATCGGTTCTAATCCGAGGGCGCGGATTTTTTTCAATTCTTTTTTTAGTTTATCCACACTCCAGGCATTTTTAACGGCAATTTCGGGATGCGAATGATATTTTACGCCATCGCCAAGATCAATAACCACCATATTCAAATGATTTTGCGCCATCTTTTTTAGCAACTCATTCCACAGTTTTTCATCAAAACGCAAGTAAGGCCGGTAACTGCGCATTTCTTTACCGGGCGCGTCCCAGTCTTCCCACATATTAAAACTGAGATGCAGCAGATTGGCCCAAATCATTTCTTCCCGTGTATTTGCCCGAGCAAAGGGTAAGAAAAAACCCGCAGCGAGCGCTGCGCTAATTGTTTTTACAAAATCTCGGCGATTTAAAGCGGACATTTTTCACCTCCACAATTATTACTTCTACTTCGTTATTCTATATTCATCATGCTTTACTCAAAAACGAATATCCAGGCGAGGAATGACCAATTGCCAATATCCGAGTCGTTTTATTTCATCGTTTATTATTGAAGAACATAGCTTTCTAAAGTGATTAATGAAAAAAGTACGGGTAGAATCGTCAACGTGTCATTCCTTCGAAAGAAAGAATCTGAATTTAGACAATAGCAAGATTTAGATTCGGGAATGACAAGGAGGAGGAGAATGTAGAAACGGAAACAAAAAAGTTCAACATTGTCATTCTCAGATAAATTGGAGAATCTAAAATACTGCCGATAAAAATATCCGAAATAGGTTATTTTTTGAAATTCCGATACGACAAGATAGCGTTTTAATACGTGTAATTCAAAAAGTTTTAAAAATAATGACAGAGGGTAAAACAAAAAAAAAGAGAGGGAGATAATTCATTTCCTTTAGGAGGGGTAATAAGGAGGTAAAAAAAAATCCTATTTTTTAAAGGAGTGGTATGAATTATCGTCAATCCCTCTCAACCAACGACCTAACTCGCTTATCTATACAGCACATTTTGTGCCATTATAAAGCATAGTTATGTCAGTCATGTTTTTTATATACTTATAAACGAGAAAAAAAATCAAAAGTTCCATCCATGACGAAAAACAGGACAATCGGCGTCCGATTTTTAATCATGCTTTTCCCTTTTACGACACCCGTTCCCATAAAGTTCCATCTTTTGTATCTTTTATTTCAATATTTATTTCTTTCAAGCGGTCTCTAATCTCATCGGCCAAATCGAATTGTTTTTGGGCGCGGAATTTATTACGTAAATCTATTAAAATCTGTATAATACCATCAATGTCCAAATCGGAAGGGGTCTCAAGCGCTTCCTCTTCTTTTTTAATCAAGCCTAAAATATCGCCAACTGTGATTTTGATTACCTCAACAAGTCTATCAACGGTCTCTTTCGGATATACGGAAACACTTTCACCCCAAGCGTTAACCTCTTTTAAAAAACTAAAAACTGCGGCGACGGCTCTCGGCGTATTAAAATCATCGTCCATTTCCGCATAAAACTGTCGTTCAAATGCGGCAATTTTTTGTTCGAAATTTTCATCTCTTCCCGCGCTTGTTTTTTCTTGTAATTTAAAAATACGCGCAATATTTTGCATCAGTTTTTCATACCCTTTTTGCGCTGCGTCCAGCGCCTTATCGCTGAAATCGAGCGGAGAACGGTAATGGCTGTTAAGAATAAAAAACCTTACGGCAAGCGGTTTATATTTTTTTACGATATCCTTGATCATGATGGAATTGCCCAGCGACTTGCCCATCTTTACGCCGTCAACCGTAACCATATTGTTATGAATCCAGTAATTGGCAAATTTCTTCCCCGTCGCCGCCTCGCTCTGAGCGATCTCGCATTCGTGATGCGGAAATACATTTTCCAACCCGCCTCCGTGGATATCAAAAGGCTGACCGAGATATTTAACCGACATAACCGAACATTCCGTATGCCAACCTGGATAGCCGACGCCCCAAGGGCTGTTCCAGCGCATCAAATGCTCGGGTTCCGCATGTTTCCACAAGGCAAAATCAATGGAATTTTCCTTGTCGTCGGCCACATCCACGCGTACGCCTTCAATCAATTCATCCACCTTGCGCCCGGACAATTTCCCGTATTCTTTAAATTGACGCACGTTAAAATAGACGTTGCCGCCTTTTTCATAAGCGTAACCCTTATCCAACAACTCTTTAACCAAATCGATTTGTTCGGGTATATGGCCGCTGGCCCGCGGTGAGATATCCGGACGAAGGACATTAAGCGTATCCATATCTTCAAAATAGCTGCGCGTGTAACGTTCGGCTATTTCCATAGGTTCCAACCGCTCCACTTTAGCCTGTTTTAAAATTCGATCCTCTCCCTCATTGCTGTCTCCAAGCAGATGCCCCACATCTGTTATATTCTGAACATAACGTACTTTATTGCCGAGAGCGCGCAAATAACGCACAATCACATCAAAGCTGACATAACTTTTAGCATGGCCGATATGGGCATGCCCATAGACTGTCGGCCCGCATACATAAATACCAACAAAGCCTTCTTTAATCGAATTAAAGGGTTCTTTTTTACGTGTTAATGTGTTATATATATGCAACTTACTGCTTTTATAGTCCACGTTTTTTCTCCATTCTAAATCTTTCCACCGCTTCTTCGATTATCCCCTCGATCAAAGAATTAAAATTGATTCCCGCTTCTTTCGCCGCCTTAGGCACCAGACTTGTGTCTGTCATTCCCGGAAGCGTATTGACCTCGAGAATATAAGGCTTATTACTTGTATTCAGACGATAATCAACCCGTGAATATCCTTCGCAACCGAGAGCAAGATGGGCGCGCCAGGCGATTTTCTGCAAGTTTATGCCCAGTCCCTCGTCTATCTGCGCCGGCACGTCATATTCGCTCATTCCCGTAGAGTATTTACATTCGTAATCATAAATACCGTGTTTCGGTTTAATTTCAATTACCGGCAGCGCTTTATCCTTAAAAATAGCCACGGTTAGTTCCCGCCCGTCAATATACTCTTCAACCATCACCTTCGGGCTGTAATTAAAGGCCTCCTCGATAGCTTTATCCATTTCCGCGCTGTCACGAACAATCTTCAACCCCACCGTCGAGCCTTGATCGTTCGGCTTAACCACCTGCGGAAAAGGCAGCCTTTTAATGATATCGCGCGAAGCTTCCCGCGAAGCTAAAACATAAGAGCGCGCCACGGGCAGATTGGCTTTCTTAAAAAATATTTTTGATTTGTCTTTTTCCATAGCCAGCATACTCGCCACCCGTCCGGAGCCGGTATAGGGAACATCAATAACATCCAACAACCCCTGCACAATACCGTTTTCCCCTTTTCCTCCATGCAAGGCATTAAAAACCACATCCGGTTTAAGACGTTTAATTAATAAGATATTTTTAATAAAACGCGTTCCGCCGCTCATTTCTCCGACATTCAATTCGGGGTCTTCAAAACCTGTAAACATATTAATCGAATCATTAAGACGATTTAATTCATTTCGATCCGCCGTAAGATCTATCTTAATGACTTCATGTCCGTTTTCAGTCAGCGCTCTCGCTATGTTTTCACCGCTTGACAAGGAAATCTCCCGCTCGGTAGAATCACCGCCCATCAAAACTATCGCTTTCATATCTCATCCTTCATTAATAAGATCAGCATTGCAAAGCCTGATCAATAAATTTTTTAATTTTTTCTTTACCCAACACGGTTAGCACGGCGGGCAATTCGGGGCCTGCGGTTGTTCCCGTAATGGCCGCACGTACGGGCATCCATAAATTTTTCCCTTTAACCCCCGTCTCGTTTTGAACATTTTTCATTACTGTTTTAAACGCGTCTAAATCCAGTTCTTCAAGATTATCTATCTCGCGTAACATTACGCTAAACACTTGTTTTGACGCGGCTTCCATCACCCATTTTAAGGCGTCTTCGGAATAACTTTCTATTTTGTCGGCAAAAAAGAAACGCGTTTTTTCTTTCAATTCGCTGAAAAGCGAAAGGCTATTGCGCACGGCGAGTAATATCTGTCTGTTTTTTTCAGCGGGAGCGCTGTCCAATCCCTCTTTTTGCAGCCATTTCAAGCCCTCGCTCAAATAGTCCTCTTCGCTCATATTACGGATATACATACTGTTAAACCAGTGTAACTTATCCATGTCAAAAACAGCGCCCGCTTTATTAACCCGCTGTAATGAAAATTTTTCAATCAACTCTTCATAGGGAAAAATTTCCTGATCGTCTTCGGGATGCCAGCCGAGAAGAGCCACAAAATTCACCAACGCCTGCGGCAGAATGCCTTTATTACGATAATCCTCTACCGCCACATCGCCCTGCCGTTTGCTTAACTTTGATCGATCGGCGTTAAGCAGCAAGGGTAGATGAGCAAACTCGGGCGGCTCCCAACCGAAAGCCCGATAAAGAAGTGCATGTTTGGGCGTACTCGGCAGCCACTCTTCTCCGCGGATTACATGAGATATGCGCATGTGATGATCGTCCACCACATTGGCAAAATGATATGTGGGAAAACCGTCGCTTTTTATCAAAACCTGATCA
>CAYRJN010000077.1:0-16962 GCA_964424545.1 uncultured Calditrichaceae bacterium | reverse complement strand
CCCGCTGGGTCCTGGGTTAGGAAGTAATTTACACATAATTTTAGACTTGACTAATAAAAAATCGCAGAAATACGCTGATGTCAAGTATTTCTTTGTTTTTATATATACCAAATGATGAATAACGAGGCGAAAATATTTGAAAAGCCTACGGTTAGGGGTAGCGAAGATATAGAGAAATACTGCCGGCGATAAAATTTTCAACCCTATCCTATCCATGAGCACTTTCCCTTAAAAATGTTGAAGGGATAACAACAAATTACGCAGGCGCTGTCATTACGAAAATTCCGTTTAGGTGATTAGGTGAGTGAACGCGCAATCCTTTTCAGGACCGGCAAGGATTGCCACGCACTATGTTGTTTCGCTCGCAATGACATCTATGTTAGATTTGTAGAGGAATCGGATAATGTTGCCAAAGAAAATTTTCAATTGAGCCATAATAATGTTACTTTTCTGAAATTTCAATACAAAATATACATTCTATCTGCAGGATAAAAAAATCCCCCTGAAACGGGGGATTTGATTAATTTATTTTAAAAATATTTAAAATTCATCATACAAAATATTCTCTTTTTCGACGCCGAGATTATAAAGCATGTTATTCACGGCGCTGATCATCATAGGCGGGCCGCAGAGATAATATTCGATCTCCTCAGGTTCGGGATGATCCTTAAGGTAATGTTCATATAATGCTTGATGGATAAAACCGGTCGGACCCGTCCAATTATCTTCAGGTAAGGCATCCGATAAAGCTACATTATAGTTAAAATTAGGGAACTCTTTTTCCAATTGTTTAAAATCCTCATCATAAAACATTTCCCGCAAAGAACGCGCGCCGTACCAAAAAGAGATCTTGCGGTTTGAATGATTGGTCTTTAACAAATCAAATATATGGCTGCGCATCGGCGCCATTCCCGCTCCGCCGCCGATATACACCATCTCTTTATCCGTATTGCGATAGAAAAATTCTCCGTATGGCCCGCTGACCGTTACCTTGTCGCCCTGTTTTAGATTAAAAATGAATGAAGAGGAGATTCCCGGAGGATAATCGGTGCCAGGTGGCGGGGTTGCAATGCGCACATTCAGCATTACGATATCGCCTTCCGCCGGATAGTTAGCCATTGAATAAGCGCGAAATATTTCCTCGTCGTTGCTAGCTTTCAAATCCCATAATTTATATTTATCCCAATCGGGATGATACTCTTCCTGAATATCAAACTCTTTAAAGGATAAGTTATAAGGAGGAATGTATATTTGAATATACCCGCCGGCACGAAAATTAAGATGCATCCCTTGCGGAAGTTCGAGAATAAGCTCTTTAATAAACGTAGCTACGTTTTTATTTGACCGCACGGTGCATTCAAATTTCTGAATATTAAAAATCTCTTCCGGAATGTGAATTTTCATATCATTTTTCACTTTAACCTGACAGGAAAGACGCCAATGTTCTTTCAGCTCTTTTCTTGTCAATTGTGTTTCTTCCGTGGGAAGAGGGTCTCCTCCGCCTTCCAATACCTGACAAGTACACATACCGCACGTGCCTTGTCCACCGCAGGCGGATGGCAGAAAAATATTGTTGGCAGCAAGCGTATTTAACAAGTTACTACCGGCTTCCGTTTCCGGACTTTTTTCTTCATCATCATTAATAAGAATTTTCACTTTTCCTTTGTTAACTAATTTCGATTCCGCATAAGATAATATGAATACCAGGAACAAAATTGTTGCGGTAAACACACCGCTGCTTAATGCTATTATTGATAAAGTACTCAAGATTGCACCTCAATTTATTATAGTTGAATTCCTGAAAACAGCATAAAGGCCATGGACATCAGTCCTGTAATTAACATGGTGATACCCAATCCTTTTAAACCGGACGGAATATTGGAATAACGAATTCTTTGACGAATTGCGGCCATGGCAATAATAGCCAAAAACCAGCCGATTCCCGACCCGAATCCGAAAACAACCGATTCGCCCATGGTATAATTTCGTTCCACCATAAATAATGATGCGCCGAGAATAGCGCAGTTAACGGCGATCAAAGGCAGGAAAATACCAAGCGCCGCATACAATTTTGGAGAATATTTATCGAGTATCATTTCCACAAGCTGTACCATAGCCGCTATTGTGGCGATAAAGGTAATAAAATTTAAAAAACTTAGATCCGTATTCGGAAGGCCTGCCCAGGCAAGCGCTCCGTCTTTTAAAACATAATTATACAATAACCAGTTGGTGGGCGTGGTAATCGTCAATACAAAAGTAACAGCCATACCAAGCCCGACTGCCGTTTCCACCTTTTTTGATACGGCCAAAAAGGAGCACATACCCAAAAAGAAAGCCAATAGAATATTTTCGACGAAAACGGCTTTTACAAATAAACTCAGATAATGTTCTAACATAGTTTTTTTACCTCATCTCTCATTATTCGTGAACGGTTTTGGTGATGGTTCTCTGAATCCAAACCAGCAACCCAAGCAAAATAAAGGCGCCCGGAGCCAGAACCATTAAGCCCATATTTTCATAACCGGCGACATAAAAGCTATCCGGAAAAAGTTGAAAACCAAGAAAGGTACCGCTTCCTAATATTTCTCTCGCCATTGCGATGACCATTAAAATCCATCCGTAACCGAGACCGTTTCCCAAGCCGTCAAGAAAAGACGGCCATGGTTTATTCTGCAAAGCAAAGGCTTCGGCGCGTCCCATAATAATACAATTGGTTATAATCAATCCGACAAATACGCTCAATTGTTTACTTATATCGAATAAAAAGGCTTTCAATATTTGGTCGACAAGGATAACTAAGGTTGCGATAACCGCCAATTCGACAATAATACGAATTTTAGAAGGAATTTGCTTACGCAAAATCGAGATCGCAACATTAGAAAGCGAAACAACCGACGTTACCGCTAGGGCCATAACCAGCGCCGTGCGCATCTGAACCGTTACGGCAAGCGCGGAACAGATACCGAGAACCTGAAAGGTGATAGGATTATTTTCACTTAATGGGTTTGTTAATACCTTCATATTTTTTTTGGAAAACAACGATTCTTTCGGCTGTTTTACATCACTCATTATTGGCCTCCTTTTGCGCTAACACCTTATTAAAAAAAGGCTTGTATTTTTCCAGATCTTTTTTCAAAAACTTATTTATACCTCTCCCCGTCAACGTGGCGCCGCTTATTCCGTCTACATAGTGCCAAGCTTCTTCCGGCGGTATTTTATCTTTTACTTTTCCCTTTACTACGGTAATGGAAACAAGATTTCCTTTTTCATCGGCAATTTTCTTTCCTTTCCATTGGCCGGTAAACCACTCGGTGGAAATCTCAGCGCCAAGGCCTGGCGTTTCTCCGTTTTTATAAAATTCCACGCCGATTATTGTTCTGCAATCGGGGTCCAAGGCCATATAGCCGTATATGGTCGACCATAAACCTTTACCGGAAATGGGTATTACGAGAGCGGCGAGTTTGCCGTTTTCTTGTTTTTCATAAACAGGGAAACGATCCTTATCCTTTTTAGGATCAAGATCGCCGGGTTTTGCCCCTTCAACGATATCGCCTTTAGCATTTATAACAAGTTCTTTAATATTTTCTTTATAAAGTGATTCTACCTGTTTGTGGCTAAATGACTTACCCTCCTCAGGTTTGATTCCCACAGATGCGAGAATATTTTTGCGGATATCCATGATTTCATTTCTTTCCTGGAAGGGTTTTAATAATGTGGCAGCCCCGGCGAGCAGTACGCTGCACACAATAGTAACGGTAGCCGCAAATCGATATGTATAAGCATTGCTATGCTGCACGGCTTAACCTCCTCTTTATATTTGCCTTGATGACATAATAGTCAATTAATGATGAAAATACATTCATAAACAATATAGCCAGCATCATCCCCTCGGGATACGCCGGATTAACGGTACGGATCAGAATTGTTAAAAAACCGATTAGAAAGCCGTAAATCCATTTGCCCGTTTCCGTTTGCGCCGCCGAAACCGGATCTGTGGCCATAAAAACGGCGCCGAAAGCAAATCCGCCCATTACCAAATGGCAAAAGGCCGGAAGTGTAAAAATACCGGCAGAACCGGGACCCGCAATCGCGTTGAACAATAAAGCCGTAGCATAACCGCCGGCAAAAACAGCTGTCATAATTTTCCAACTCCCCACGCCGGTTGCAATTAAAATTACCGCTCCTATAAGTATGGCGAGAGTCGACGTTTCGCCTATACTGCCCGGAATGAATCCGTAAAACATATTCCAAAAATTAAATCCGGCATCATTAACGTGTTTTACGGCCGATTCTCCGGCGGGCGTACCGGAAGCTACCAACAGAGGCGTCGCTCCCGAAAAACCATCCACAATTTTATCTTTTGCCGCATCAATCGCCGTCCACACTTTATCTCCCGAGATTTTACCGGGATAGGCGAAAAAGACAAAAGCGCGCGCCGTTAAGGCGGGATTTAAAATATTCATCCCCGTTCCGCCAAATACTTCTTTGCCGAGTACCACGCCAAAAGTGATGGCCACCGCTACCTGCCACAGCGGAATCGTGGCCGGTAAAATCAATGGAAATAAAATACCTGTTACTAAAAAGCCCTCGTTAATTTCATGTTTGCGGATCACGGCAAACAAAACTTCCCAAAATCCGCCTACGGCATAGGTTACAATCACAATCGGCAGAAATTTAAGCAAGCCGTAAAAAAACATATCCCAAAACTCCGCCGAAACGCCCACCGCTCGATAATGTTGCAGACCGATATTATAAATTCCGAATAAGGTAGCCGGCAGTACGGCGACGATCACGATCATCATAAAACGTTTTATATCCAGCGGATCCCTTACATGCGGTTGCTTTTGAGTGCGTTTGTTTGTCCATAGCAATATGGTATCCATCATTTCAAAAATAGGGTAGTATCGTTCAAACTTATTTCCCTTTTCGAAATTCGGATGTATCTTATCAAAAAATTTCTCTAAGATTTTCAATTCATTCACCCTTACTTTTTAGATTAATGATTTTTGAATTATCCTTCTTTTTCGACCAAATCCAAACCATGGCGCAGTATGCCGCCGAAATCCGTTTTTGACGGACAAATGTATGTACATAAAGCCACATCTTCTTCGGTAAGCTCTAATATTCCGAGATTTTCCATCTCTTCGATATCTTCAGCCAAAATGCTTTTGGCGAGAATGGAAGGCAAAATATCCATCGGCATCACCTTCTCATAAACTCCGGTCTGAATAAAAGCCCTTTGGGCGCCATAATTTAACGTATTCAATTCCCATTTTTTCTTTTTTGACGTCAACCAAGAAGAAAGAAATGTTTTTGAATAACTGGGTATATCCATCCCGAGCCGAAAATAGCCCAAAAGACGCCGTTTTTTCTTTCCTTCCGGAATGATGGAAAGTAAACTGTTATACGTTCCGATGTAACTTTCCGCATTCACTTTAAATCCGGTCAGCACATCGCCATTGATATAACGCACTTCATCATTCTTTACGTTATCCGGCGCTATTATTGCGCTTATGCCCGCTCCGTTAATTGTTTTTGCATAATAGGTCTCTTTCAGCGGAGATCCGGCTACGGCAATGATTTTTTCATTGGGATAAACGCCCGTTTCAAAGAACTCCCCGATTAATGCGACCGCTTCCGGTTTCACCGTCCATACGATATCGCCTTGGTTAATCGGCGCGATATGATGAATTTGGACGCCTACGTTTCCCGCAGGATGGGGACCGCTAAAATAGTGCTTTTCCACACCGTCGGCATCATCCAAAGCCTTCCCATGTTCTTGTTTGCCACCGTTTAACGAAAGATGAACCTTTCCATCGGTTAACACTTTTAACGCTTCTAAACCTTTTTGGAAAGACCTTTCTTTACCATCCAATAAAAATTCAACCGTGGCCGCAAGGGGCGCCGTATTAAAAGCGGAGATAAAAATATCTCTCGGGACGTCATTAGGATCAGCAACCTTTTCAAAGGGACGCTGAATGATAAAAGGCCATAAACCGCTTTCCATTAGCGCAGCGATAACCTTTTCCCGCGGCATTTCCGCAATATTTCCGGAAACGTTGTTGTTGAATGTTTGTTTTGTGTATTGCTTATCATTCTCGACAACAATTTCCATTAACATGCGTCGCTCACCCCTATTTATCTCAATAACTTTCCCGCTTACGGGTGAAACTAAATTAATTTCCTGAATCTTTTTATCCTCACATAAAGGGCTTCCCACTTTTACCTCATCGCCAAGCTTAACTTTAAGCCGAGGTTTGATGCCCCGGAACTCATAAGGCAAAAGGGCAACCCGATCCGGATTCGGAAATTCTTTTAAAAGCAACTGCGCTTCCCCCGCTATTGGGATGTCGTAGCCTTTCTTTAATTTGAATTCTCCCATATAAAGTCCTGTTAGTTAGAATTGATGATTAGCCTGTTAGTTTTTATCTTTATTGTATCGAAATTTCAAAAAAATAACCTATTTCGGACATTTTCCTTAATTTTTGTATTATTCTCAATTTTAAAATTATACATCGTTCACATAGGCCGTATTTTAGATTCTCCAATTTATCTGAGAATGACAATGTTGTATTTTTTTGTTGCCGTTTCTACATTCTCATCCTCCTTGTCATTACCGATTGTTTTTGTCTGGAATCTAAATCTTGCTATTGTCTACATTCAGGTTCCTTTTTTCGGAGGAATGACACGTTGACGATTCTACCTGTACTTTTTTAATTAATCACTTTACGAAGCTATGTTCTTCTATTATTTTTTACAAATTCTCTAACTTATAAATACTTTCTTCACAATCGATATTGTATGAGCATTAATTTAGTAAAAGAATTTAATTAAATAAAGTATATTTTTTCACTTTTTTTATTTTTTTTGACAGAATAGAGCTGCTTCGTTAAATTCAATGCTATAAATAACAGCAAAATAAATAAGTTATGAGTTATATAGAATAAAAACGGTTTAATAGAGAAGCCGATGATAGTATTAACACAGCTTTGCAAATTGATTAAAAAAGCGATATATCCGCCGTTTCGATCCCGACGAATTGGAAACGGCAACCCCCTACGTAGCGGAAAAATGAAATCTTTGACTTGTATTATTAAATATATGCAATGATGAATGATTAAGTAAAAAATGTTAAATGTTTGTGAGCGAGCGCCATCGCTCAGGTTTCCTTAATATGCGGATTTTCTGTTCTTAAATTGCTCTATCCAGAGATTAACATTAATTTTCAGCAGTTTAATACAACTTGTTTTTAAATATAGAATAAATGCAGGTCTTAAATTCACTTAATTTTTAAATTCCAATATCAAGAAATGTTTTATGGAACTCAATATTCCCAATCAACTAACCATTCTTCGCATTTTACTGACACCGGTCTTTATTATGCTTTTTGTCCACGAAAACCCGGATTTGAAGCTGTATGCGGCAATTGTTTTTCTTATTGCCTCTTTTACGGATTGGTATGACGGCTATATCGCGCGACGCTTTAAAATGGTTTCGCGCTGGGGGCAATATATGGATCCGTTGGCTGATAAAATACTTGTTTCCAGCGCTTTAATTGTTTTTGCCTATACGGATTACATATATTGGTGGATGGTTATTATTATTGTTGTTAGAGATGCATTGATAACATTTTTACGCAGTTTTGCCCTTTCCATCGGTCGCCCTATCATTACAAGCAATCTGGCGAAATGGAAGACTTTTTCACAAATGGGTTTCGTATTTATCATTCTTTTATATGTCAACATTCCCGGATTGCCGGATATTCGCCTTTCGCAAAATCAACATTCTTGGCGTCTTTGGACAACAATATCGATATTCCTTGTGATGCTTATTACTGCTTTAAGCGGCATTTTATATTTAATAAGCAATCGTTCACATCTTCTCGAATTATGGCACAGGATAACAAAAAATCTATGGATCGATTAAAACGCACTTTTCACTTCGCTATTGCAACCGCTTTGGGCAGCGGCTATTTTCCCAAAGCCCCAGGAACGGCAGGAAGCCTTTTTGCCTTACTTATGGTTTTTATATTTAATATTCCTCAACAACTGTTATTGCTATTGATCATTGCCTTTACGGCGCTTGGCATCTGGTCCGGCGGGTTTGTGGAAGAGGAAAAAGGCGACGATCCCTCTATCGTCGTGATTGACGAAGTCGTCGGACAGTGGATTGCAATATTGTTTATTCCGTTTACGCTTATTCCCGTTATAATATCCTTTATTTTGTTTAGAATTTTTGACATCTTTAAACCTTTCCCCATCGACCAATCTCAGACCTTAAAAGGCGGGTGGGGCATTATGATTGACGATATTATCGCCGGAATTTATGCTAATATTATAATTCAATTTACCATTTATCTGGGACTTATAAAATGAAAGAATACTATGCAGAAATCATAACCATCGGCAATGAGGTTCTTGCCGGCCAAACGATTAATACAAACGCAACATTTATTTCACAAAAATTTATGGATAACGGGTTGCAAGTATACTGGGTTACAACGATTCGCGATACGCATGAGGAAATTATTTTTGCCTTGAAAACGGCGTCTCGCAGAGCCGATGTAATTATTGTTACAGGAGGTCTCGGACCAACTCCGGACGACATCACCAAGAAATCTCTTTGCGAATATTTCAATACAGAGCTTATTAGGAATAAAACGGTTTTAAAGGATGTGGAAAAATTTGTAGAAAACCGCGGGTTTAGATTAACAGACTTGAATCGCGACCAGGCGTTGGTTCCGAAATCAGCTGAGATTTTACGCAATCCTATCGGAACTGCGCCCGGCTTACAATTAAAAAAAGATAATAAACTATACTTTTTTCTGCCCGGCGTACCGCGAGAAATGAAATATTTATTAACGGAACATGTAATAAAAATTTTAAACGCTTCATTTAAATTACCGAAAGTACATATTAAAATGCTGCGTACCACTTCCATACCGGAAGCAAAGCTGTATGAAAAACTACAAGGCGTAATAAATAAATACCCGCATATTGAACTCGGTTTTTATCCCCGTTATTTCGGTGTCGATATTCGGTTTCGTTTACAAACGGAAAACCCGCGGCTTATAACTGAATTCGACGCTTACTATGATGATGTTAAAGGTGTCATCGACAAATATGTTTACAGTAGCCGTCCTATCGAGTTGGAAGAAAAACTCGGCGAATTATTAAAAGAAAGGCATTTTAGTTTAAGCGTCGCGGAAAGTTTTACAGGCGGTTTGATGAGCGATATGATTACTAATGTTCCCGGCTGTTCGGATTATTATCTTGGAGGCGTCGTAACTTATAGCAACGAAAGTAAAATGCACTTATTAAATGTTAGCCAAATCACTCTGAAAAAATACGGCGCAGTCAGCGAAAAAACGGCGCTTGAAATGGTAACCGGCGTACAAAACCTTTATCATAGCGTTTGCGCTATTGCTACAACAGGCATTGCCGGTCCGGGTGGCGGCACTGAAGAAAAACCGCTTGGCTTATGCTATATAGCCGCTCGTTTAAAAGACAAAGAAATGGTCAAAAAATTTAATTTCGGAACAGAACGCCGTATAAACAAACTGCGCGGAGCCGTCGCCGGTATGGAAATGTTGCGCAGGATGATTCTGAATATTTAAAATCGATTCTCTTTTGGGAATAATAAAATTTTAATATTTATCTCTTCGTTTAAAATGACAATCGGAGAGGCGTACATCTCGATATTTTTTTATATCGGAGCCTGTCCGGAGATGCCATCTCGTGGAAGTACAATCACGATACCATTTAATCAAAGTTCTTATACGACAAAACTTATGAAACAAATTTATGGAAGCGACTACCTCAATCTTTGTTTTTTATAACAATTTTTACTCTAATAATTTTATTAGGCGTTGCAGCGGTTATTTCTATATAAAAATTATCAAATTCCAGAAACTCTCCTATTTGTAAAATTCTTCCGGCTTCATAAAGTATAAAGCCCGATAAAGTTTCATACTCCCCTTCCGGAAAATCAAGGCCTATATGCTCCGACAATTCATCCAAATCAATGCGGGCGTCTACTTCGTATGTGAATCGGTTAAGTTTTTTAATGATGTAACCTTCTTCTCCCCGCCTGTAAAACTCGCCAAAGATCACCTCAATCAAATCGGTGGAAGTCACAATACCCTCCAATCCTCCGTATTCGTCGAGAACAATGGCAATGGAGATATTTTTTTTCTGAAATTCTTTTAAAAGTTCCGCACAGCTTTTATTTTCAAATGTCGTTTGCACGGGCTTGATAATTTCTCTAATCGTTTGCGGCTTTTCAAGCAAATCATACATAAAAACGACTCCAATGATATTATCCATATTATCCTTATATACGGGAATACGCGAATGTCCGTATTTCTCGATTACGGTCTCCATATCATCAATGGAATCGTTAAGTTCCAAAGCTACGACTTCCGTTCTCGGCGTCAGCGCCTCGCGTACTTTAACCTCGGAAAAATCCAGTGCTTTATCAACATATTTTCGTTCTTGATTATGCTTTAGAATAGACGCGGAACTTTGCTGAATCAAGGTTTCTATCTCTTCTCTTGAGAAAAAAGAGAGCATGGGTTCTTGTTCGAGATTCAGCATACGCATAAAAAACGAAAGTAAAAGATTTATTGTTGCAACCAGAGGTTTAAACAAAAAATATACACCGCGTATTATTAATAAAAGTTTTAAGATAACGCGGTCGGAATGCAAACGGGCCATTGTTTTGGGATAGATCTCCCCCAAAAAAAGAACAACAAACGTCAATAAAACCCAACTTAAAAATTCATCAAAATAATTCAGCAGAAAAATAGTGGCAAACGTAGAATAAATAATATTGGAAAAGTTATTGCCGACAAGAATAGTGGTAAAAAATTCTTCGGGATTGTTGAAAAAGAAATCCGCGTTTGCGATAAACTTGCGTTTTTCTTTTTTCCATATATCCAACTTGATTTTATTAAAAGAAAGAAACGCGGATTCCGTTCCGGCATATAAAGATGAAAATATCAGCCCGATAAAGGCAATGGTTATTTCTATCATAAAAATTTGAATATTTTTAATAAATTAATAAAATCTCAATTCGAAGCCGAAACGGTCATCTTCTCTATCATCGCAATTAACTCAGCGCTTTCGAAAGGTTTGCGTAGCGAGTCGATATGCGGCTCGTCCAACATCCGTTCAATACTGAGTTTATCGTAGGATGAAAGCACTATTACAGGAACCATTTTACCCTCTTGCCGTATATTGCGAATCAGCGTCGCTCCGTCAACTTCCGGCATTTGTAAATCCGTAATCAACAGATCGTATTCCTTGCTTTTTAATTGTTTGAGAGCGATGCGCCCGTTGTCCGCAAAATCAATCTGTGCCTGATATTTTTTCAGGTATAAGCGAATTAAATTCTGCATCAACGGATCGTCTTCCGCTAACAGTATCTTAATTATTTTATCGATCATTTCTAATCTTTCAAAAAATCTGTTAAAACAACAAAAAATCGCGATAAAGGAAAGCCGACGACATTAAAAAAATCGCCGTTAATTTTATCGATCAACAATGCACCCTGCCCCTGAATGGCATACGCGCCGGCCTTATCGACTATTTCTCCGGTATTAATATAACTCCACATCTCCCGCTCGCTCAAACTGCGAAAGCGCACATCGGTGGAGACGATTTCAGCGTAACGTTTACCTTTTGATTTACAATTCAATACAAAAGCCGTATAAACCTGATGCGTGCGTCCGCTTAAGCGGCTTAACATTCGATAGGCGTCCTTTTCATCACGCGGTTTTCCCATTACCGCGTCATTTAAGACAACGATGGTATCGGCCGATATTACTAGAGATTCGGGATACTTTTCAGCGACATCATCTCCTTTTCTCCCCGCATTTATTTCCACAATCTCCTGCGGGCCGTACTCATCGGAGAATATCTCCTCTATGCGACTCTCCACAACCTTAAAAGGCAGTCCGATACTTTTGAGAAGTTCATAACGTCTCGGCGACGCCGAGGCAAGAATAATATCAATATTTTCCAAACCATTAATCAATGAAAACAACATAATCACAACCCCAAATAAATAGCCAGTAATCCGACAAGCATATCAAATTTTAACAAATTGCTTAACTTACCGAGCTTTTCAGTATTTACAACATTCTTCAATACAAAAACAATATAAAGCAGAATACTATCCACGCCAAATATAACAATTATCAGATATATTTCATTATATATTTTTAAAAAAAATGGCGCTATGCTGACAAAAATTAAAACAATAAATACAAATCGGGTTAATAAAGCCGCTCGTCGCAGGCCGTATTTCCCTGCAAATGTTACGGCGTTTACCGCTATATCTCCTTCCACATCCTGCATATCTTTTAACATCTCACGTCCCAAATGAAAGAAAAAGGCCAATAGAGCAGGGACAATACCTCCTTTCCAGCCGCCGACGGACATGGCTCCGTAAATAAATGTAAAACCGGATACCGCGCTTACCAATACATTCCCCCAAAGCGCCGTTCTTTTAAGCGACGCGCTATACCAATAGAGGGCTAACGCGATGACCAAGGCAATTAGAAATAAAATCTTTCCACATAAAGCGGCAAAAAATAAAGCGCTTAAATATAAAACGGTAAAATATATTTTGGCGGCGCTTATGGAAATTTTTCCGGATGGCAGCGCTCTGTCCGGCCTGTTGATACGATCAATTTCAACATCGAAAATATCGTTAATAACATTGGCCCCTGCGGTTATAAAGGCGGCCGTTAATCCGGCGTAGAGAAGCTTAGAGCTCCAATGGAAATTACCGCTAACCAAAGATCCGATACCGATACTGATAAAAGTAATCAACACATTGAAAGGGCGAATTATTTTAAAATAAGATTTAGACATAAAAAAATATAGCTTTATTTTTCAGGATTTTTTTTTGGAGGATTTCGGAAAGAAGTCGATTAAGCGCAATTTCCCGCTTTTTTGAATTGCTTTTCTCGCCGTTAATTTTTTAAACATTTTTCCAAACTTATCCATCGCAAATTTGAGCTACTGTCGACCATAACGCTGTTATCATAAAGTTTAATAACATCGCTCTTTTTTTGCGCCGGAAAGTATTTGGTTAATCCTTCGGGAATTTTACGCATTTTAAGCAACCGACGATCTATCAAAAACTCCAAATCCTTTTGTAATGATTGCATGGTACGCGTGTTTCGTATGGTATCAATACGATATAGCGCTTGGGCTGTCTGCGGCGATTTTAGCCACAAAGCTTTTAAAATCGGGTAATATTTATCCTCCAGCAGATAATCCTGTGCTGTCAATTCCATTTTTAATTTTACAGCCGCATACTGAAGAGCTACCGACGCCGCCAATAAAGCTACCGTCGGCAATGAAACAAAACTGCTTGACGGAGGCCTGTCCATTATGCTCATATTGATAAAATCATCGACGATTTTGGGCGTATAATAGGGATGATGACGATAATCCAACTTTAAAGGATCAAGCGGCAATTGATAAAAACTTTTTTCATCCGCTTTTGGCTTATATTTTAACGATATTTTTATGGAATCATCGACGTGTTGTTTAAGCGCTTGATGTTGCAACCCGAAAAGAACGGTACGATTAAAGCTGCCTTTTTGTATCTGGGAGAATAAACGGTTATCCTGCGCAGATATTGCGATGAGTACGCAAAGAATAATTAATAATTTAGTCTTTCGAAAAAACCGCTCATTTTCCATCGTTCGATAATTTTTTTTGTAAGATTTGATTAACAACCTGCGGATTGGCCTTGCCATTTGAAGCGCGCATAACCTGTCCCACAAAAAACCCGATTAATTTCGTTTTTCCAGCACGATAGCCTTCCACTTCTTTGGGATTGGCTTTCATAATTTCGTCTATTATCTTTTCCAGCTCGCCCTCGTCGGAAACTTGTTTCAACCCCAATTTTTCAATCAACGTATCAACCGAATCAACGCTGTCCAACATTGCGTCAAACACTTTTTTAGCGGCGCTGGAACTGATAACCTTATCTTTGACTCTCTTCAACAAATCGGCAAGTTTTGCCGGGGTAACGCTTAATTCATCGGCCTGTATTTTTTTATCGTTCAATACTTTGGAAACTTCTCCCATCACCCAATTTGCGGCAAGTTTGGAGTCGTCGCAACGCTTAGCCGTTTCTTCGAAATAATCGGCCGTTTCTCGCGAGGCGCTTAAAACCGCGGCATTATATTCGTTCTGCCCGAATTCGCTTATAAATCTCTCTCTGCGGGCATCAGGTAACTCCGGCATGGATTTATTTATTTCTTCAATCCATGCGGCGCTAATATTGAGCGTAGGTAAATCGGGTTCAGGAAAATAGCGATAATCATGCGACTCTTCTTTACTGCGCATCGATTTGGCCTCATTTTTCAACGGATCCCAGAGCAATGTTTCCTGAATAATTTCACCGCCATCCTCCACAATATCCATCTGCCTTTTGATTTCATATTCCAACGCTCTTTCCACATTTCGAAAAGAGTTCATATTTTTCAATTCGGTTTTTACACCGAGAGTTTCCTGCCCTTTAGGACGGATGCTGATATTGGCGTCGCAGCGAAAACTTCCCTCCTCCATATTACCATCGCAAATATCAAGATAGCGCACAAGTTGGCGCAATTTTACCAAATAGGCATACGCTTCCTGCGGAGAGCGCATATCAGGCTCGCTAACAATTTCAATCAATGGCACGCCGCAACGATTAAGGTCAATAAACGTATCGTTGGTTTTTATATACATTTCTTCATGAACGGATTTGCCTGCGTCCTCTTCCATATGAATTCTGTTGATACGCAGCGTTTTCTTCCCGTCATCCGTCTCAATTTCCACGCGGCCGTCAAGACAAATCGGTTCTTCAAATTGCGATATCTGATACCCTTTGGGCAGATCGGGATAAAAATAATTTTTCCGGGCGAATACGTTATGCCTCAATATTTTAGAATTAGTGGCAATCCCCATTTTAATAGCCGATTCGACTACTTTTTTATTTAAAACCGGTAATACGCCCGGCATTCCGAGACATACCGGACAAGTCTGTGAATTAGGTTCCGCTCCGAATTTAGTGCTGCAACCGCAAAATATTTTTGTTTCCGTTGAAAGCTGAGCATGAACCTCCAACCCTATTACGACTTCATATTCCATTTTAAGCGCTGTTTCCTTCTATTTTTTATAGTATTGGAATTTTACAAAAATTAGCAGATTTAACAGTTTTTCTCAATAAAATCGCCTACCCGAATAATTTTACTTTCTTCAAAGAAATTACCGAGAAGCTGCATTCCAAACGGCAAACCGGACTTATCCTTACCTGCAGGAATGCTCATTCCGCAAATGCCGGCGAGATTAATGGTAACCGTATAAATATCATTCAAATACATCGTTAAAGGATCGTCAACTTTTTCGCCGATTTTAAAAGCAGTGGTCGGCGTGGTCGGCGTGATAATAACATCGACTTTACTAAAGGCCTTGTCAAAATCTTCTTTAATCAAACGACGCACTTTCAAGGCGCGGCGGTAATATGCGTCATAATAACCGGAAGAAAGGACATAGGTGCCGAGCATAATTCGCCTGCGCACTTCGGGACCGAAGCCGGCGCTGCGCGTTTTTTCATACATATCGATTAAGCCCTCTTCTCCGCCCTTGCGCAATCCGAATCGAACGCCGTCATAGCGCGCCAGATTAGACGAAGCCTCGGCTGTAGCGACAATGTAATAGGCTGCAATGCCGTACTCTGTCATCGGTAAATTTATTTTTTCAATTTTGGCGCCGGCTTTTTCCAGGGTATCCAATTTTTTAAATATGGTCTCTTTAATGACGTCGTCAAGCCCTTCGGAAAAATACTCATCCGGCACGCCTATAGTCATTTCATTCACCTCTTTTCCTATGCTCTCGCTGTAATCCGGCACCGGTTCATCGGCTGTAGTGGAATCTTTAACATCTTTGCCTGCCAGCTCTTTCAACAAAAGAGCCGTATCTTCCACTGTCGTCGAAAACAGACCGATCTGATCAAGAGAGGACGCGTAGGCAATTAAACCATAACGGGAAATCCGGCCATAGGTAGGTTTTAAGCCGACCACGCCGGTAAAAGAAGCCGGCTGACGCACCGAACCGCCCGTATCGCTGCCTAAGGCCGCGTCGGCGCTCCCCGAAGCTACGGCCACCGCCGAACCGCCGCTGGAACCGCCGGGCACGCGCGTTTCATCGTGCGGGTTTTTTGTGGGACCAAAAGCCGAATTTTCAGTGGACGAACCCATAGCGAATTCATCAAGATTGGTTTTCCCGATAATAACGGCGTCCGCTTTTTCAAGTTTATCGATAACCGTAGCGTTAAAAGGCGATTTGAAATCTTCTAAAATTTTACTGGCGCAGCTGCTGTTTTCGCCCTCGATATTGATATTATCTTTAATGGCGATTATCGTTCCGGCCAGCGCGCCGACCTCTTCTCCTTTTTGTATTCGCCTGTCGAGCTCATCGGCCTTACGAAGGGCGCGTTCGTCCAATATTCTTAAATATGCATTGAGACGTTTGTTTTTCTCGGCAATCTTTATACGTTCTTCAACGGATTCTCGAATAGAAAGATTGCCCCTTTTAACTTCGTTAATCTTCCGTTGTAGCGTCATTATCCTCTTCACCCTTCTTTTCTTTCTCTGTGTCGGAGCCGGATGATTCCGTATGCGTTTTTTTCGTTGTCGTTGTCTCTTCTATCGGTTTATTTATATCCAGCTCCTCTTGTATTTCCGTGCTGGCTTTACGAAACTCTCTGATTCCCTTTCCTAAACCTTGAGCCAGTTCGGGTAACTTTTTAGAGCCGAAAACCAAAAGAACAATAACCAAAATAATTATTAATTCTTGCGTTCCTATACCAAACATTTTAACCCCTTTACTTTTCTATTTATTATGGCTCTACTGGGTTTCTTGTGGGTAAAGTTCCAATTTACCAAGGAAAAACAGT
>CAYRJN010000076.1:0-17218 GCA_964424545.1 uncultured Calditrichaceae bacterium | reverse complement strand
AAAAATTGGTCCATTTTGAAATGGACAGTGTGCAAACGGTTATCCTTAATTCTTCGCAGGGAAAATTTATTTTCGAAAAAGATATGGATGAATGGCGTATGGAGGAACCTGTAAATACGCTGGCGGACAAATCAAATGTAACGTCTTTGATTAACAATTTAAAAAATGCCAAAAAGGAGCGCACTTTTAACATCCGAAAAAACGAATTGGATAAATTCGGTTTATCTCCGGCAAAAGCCGTTAGAGTAGAACTGAAAACAAAGAGCGGTAAGTCGTTGCTTGTTAAGTTTGGCGATAATACCAATATCGGATCCAATGCCTATGTTACGATTGACGATTCCTTGGTGGCTACCATACCGGCCTATATCAAAAACAGCGCCAAACATGATCTGTTCTATTGGCGGGATAAAAAGGTTATTCGTTTTGAAAAAAGAAAAGTTAAAGAGTTTACCTTAATAAATCCTTACGGTAAATATGTTTTCAAAAATGAAAGCGGTAATTGGACGCTGGATTATCCCTTGAAAACAAAAGCCGAGCAGAGCAAGGTGAACGCAATATTGAATAAATTCGATTATCAAAACATCAAATCCGTTGTTGCCGATAATCCGAAAGGACTGGGTAAATACGGTCTGAACAATCCCGCTTATAAACTGGAATTGCTGTCGGGAGAGGAAAAAGCAAAAATTGAAGTCGTTTTTTCCAAGCCAAAAGATGGAATCGTGTATGGAAAAAGCTCCGGAAAAAATTATATCTTCACCTTGGATACGCTGGCTTTGTCGCCGATGAATAAGAAATTATATGATTATCGCGATAAAAGAATTCTTGAGTATGACGACAGCCACATCGACAGGGTAAATCTAATTTATAACGACAAATTGAATAAACTGTACAAAGATACCACTAACGCCTGGTACGGCAACGAAAATCAAAAGGTTAAAGGCGATAAGGTAGGGAAGATATTGGCGACCATTAAAAATCTTAAAGCGGCTGAATTTGTGGAGGAGAATGCGCATTATTTCAGACAGTACGGCTTATTAAATCCCCGCGGCAAAGTGGAAATATTTTCGGGCGATAAAAAACTTGCCGAATTGGATGTGGGAATCAAAAACGGCAATAAAGTGTTCGTACGCAACCCGCTGGATAAGAAAGTTGTAAAAGTGAATGAAAGCGAAATTGAAAAAATATTTCCTTTAAGCGACGATCTGTATGAAAAGAAAGAAGATAAAAAATCAGAGAAAGCGGATAAATAATGTTCCATTTTGCTGATCCATGGTATTTACTGGCGCTGATGGTTGTCCCCGTAATGATATTCCGTTATCTCAAAGAGAGCGGTATAAACAGCGGTAAATTAAAATATTCCGATATTCGCTTGTTGCGAAATCTGGGGGAGACGCTTAAGCAGCGTTTGCGGCATTTGCTCTTTTTAATGCGCGTATCGGCGATTATACTTTTTATAATCGCCTTAGCGCGTCCGCAATCCAGCAGTAAAGAAGAAAAAATATCAACGGAAGGGGTTGATATTGTATTGGCGATGGATGTTTCCAGTAGTATGCTCGCCGAAGACTTTAAACCCAATAATCGTCTGCAGGCGGCAAAAATTGTAGCGGAAGAATTTATTAAGGGACGTATTAACGATCGTATCGGTATGGTGGTTTTTGCAGGCGAAAGTTTTACGCAGTGTCCGCTAACGCTGGATTACGGCGTGCTGTTAAGCTTATTAAAAGAAGTTAAAATTGCCGATCAAAACTGGGACGGTACGGCTATCGGTATGGGAATTGCCAATGCGGTGAATCGGCTGCGAGATAGCAAAGCCAAAAGTAAAATTATCATTCTACTGACGGACGGCGTTAACAATAAGGGGCAGATCGATCCGATTACTGCGGCGAGAATAGCGCAGGCCTTGAAAATAAAGATATATACAATCGGCGCCGGTACGGAAGGCACGGCCATGTATCCCGTGGATGATCCCGTTTTCGGTCGCCGTTATGTGCCGATGGAAGTGAAGATAGACGAAAAAGTATTAAAAGAGATCGCGCGCATTACCGGGGGTAAATATTTTCGGGCGACCAATACCAAAAAGCTGCGCGAGATTTACAAAGAGATCGGCGAGATGGAGAAAACAAAAATAGAAGTGAATGAATATACGCGATATACGGAGTTGTTTCTCTATTTTCTTACGGCAGGTTTGTTTCTGTTATTGATAGAATTGGTTCTGCGTAATACGTATTTTAAAACGATTCCGTAATGTAATGAGTATAAATTAACGGCGCCTGAATAAAGAATGTTTTTGGTTCCAGGCTGTGAACGGCGCTTTCCGGAAATAGAGCGTATTGCCGTTTGTTAGCGATAGGTAAAAAATGAAAGTATATTAAATTATGGAAGTGTTAAGATTTCAAAATCCGGATTTTTTGTACGGTCTTTTCGGCGTGTTCATATTAATCGGCTTTTTTCGCTATGTATTTAGAATGAAAAAAATGCTGCTGGAGCGATTCGGCCGTCTTGAAATGCTGCAAAAGATGATGCCAGGATTAAATAAAAAACGCGTCATACAAAAGGTGATTTTATTTAATCTGATGTATATTTTTACGATTATTGCTCTTGCCAATCCGCAAATCGGCACCAAGTTAGAAGAAGTAAAACGCGAGGGCGTTGATATCATCATCGCTTTAGACGTCTCTTTGAGTATGATGGCGGAAGATGTGGCGCCCAATCGTCTGGAAAAAGCTAAACACGAAATTTCAAAATTTATCGATTTACTGAGGGGCGACCGTATCGGGTTAATTGCTTTTGCCGGCATTTCTCATGTGCAATGTCCTTTAACTTTGGATTATTCAGCGGCAAAACTTTTCTTACGGATGATGGATACGCGCCTGATTCCCGTTCGCGGTACTAATATAGCGGATGCTATTCGTCAGGCAAGAAAAGCCTTTGATCAAAAGGACCGAAAACATAAAGTGCTTATTTTAATCACAGACGGAGAGGAGCATCGTGAAGACGCCATTGAGGAGGCTAAAAAAGCGGCTGACGAAGGAATTATTATTTATACGATCGGTATAGGGTCGCCGGAAGGCGTTCCCATTCCGATTTATGACAGAAACGGAAACCGCAAAGGTTTTAAAAAAGATAAACAGGGTAATGTAGTTACGACAAAACTCGATGTTACCACTTTACAAAAAATTGCTTTTACCACGGACGGTAAATATTATATAGCCACTTCAGGCGAAAATGAGCTGGAAAACATATATGATGAAATCAATAAATTGGAAAAAAAGAAATTGTCCTCTCATCAGTTTTCGCAGTATGAGAGTCGTTTTCAGTTTTTTATAGTTATTGCTTTAATATTATTGCTTTTCGAAACCTTTTTACCGGTAAAGAGTAAAAAAAGCGGAAATGGAACGCTGTGATTACGAAAGTAGATAACGCTAAGATGAAATATATTAAACTCAATTAATAAAAACACGGTTTGCCTTTATGTATAAATTAACTATAATAATCACATTACTTATGATTTTTCAGGTCAATGCTCAAAAAATCCGTACCTTGGTAAATGAAGGTAACGAAGCGTATAAACAGAAAGATTATGAAGCGGCGCTGAATAAATATCAAGATGCTTTGTTGGAAGACGCCTTAAATGAAAAGGCTATCTTCAATAAAGGCGATGCCTTGTATCAACTGAAAAAATATGACGAAGCGCTGAAGGAATATGAAAAACTTTCAGGCAGTAAAGATATTAAATTAGCCTCAAAAGCGGCATATAATATGGGCAATTGCTATTTTCAGAAAAATAAGCTGCAGGAGAGTATCAATTCCTACGTGAAAGCGTTGGAATTAGATCCTTCCGATAGCGATGCCAAATATAATCTTGAATTGGCGCGCGCCAAGTTGAAAGAACAATCTCAAAAACAACAACAAAATCCGAATCAGCAAAACAAACAGAATAAAAATAAGCAGCAATCCGGTAAAGATCAACATAATCAAAAAGACAAACAGCAACAACAACAGCAGAACCAACAAAATAAACAAGGCAACGAAGATCAAAAAGATCAGCAACAGCAACAAAATGAACAAAATAAGCAGAATCAGAAAAACAAAGAAGAACAAAATAAAGACGAACAACAACAGCAGCAGCAACAACAGAACGATAGGAAGAAAAATCAAGACGAGCAGCAGCAGCAACAACAACTCAGCGAAGAAGATATGAAAAAAATGAATCCTGACGACGCCAAAAAAATATTGGACGCATTGCGTGAAGAGGAACAAAAATCTCAGCAAAATAAACCGCCTATCAAAGCGCGGGGCAGAAGAGGCGGGAAAGACTGGTAAAATGATTAGAAGAAAAATTAAATATATCATAGCTTTTATTTTTGTTGCGGCGGTAAATTCAATCGCGGGCGGTGTAACCATAAAGGCTTCCGTGTCGGCGAATCCGGTAGGTCTGAATGATAATTTTCAATATTCTATTGAGATCTCGGGCAGTTCTATGTCGCTGCCAAGCGTCAACTTTCCGAATTTATCGAATTTTTATATTTTATCGGGACCGAATACTTCAACAAGTATGCAGTGGATAAACGGAAAGATGACTTCATCAAAAACATATACCTATATACTGCAACCTAAAAAAGTCGGCACGATAACCATCGGCCCCGCTACGGCAAAATCCGGCGGGCAAAGCATTGCGAGCAATGTTATTCGGTTAAAGGTCGTCAAAGGCGCTCCGTCTACCGTTGCCAATAAAGGAAAGAGAGCGGTTAAAAACGTAACCGATACATCCGTATCCGGCAGCCGCATTTTTATGAAAACGTCCGTTTCCAAAAGAAACGCCTATGTGGGCGAAGAAATTGATGTGGAATACAAACTCTATTTTAACGTTTCCATACGTTCTTACAATCTTGAAAATGTTCCGGCTAATGCGGGGTTTTGGAATGAGGATTTTGAGATGCCGCGACAGCCCGTTATCCATTCGGAAATCGTGAATGGTATAAACTATAATGTCGCCGTAATTCGCAAAACGGCTCTTTTCCCCACGAGAGCAGGGAAGCTGACAATCGAGCCGATAACGGTTACGCTCGAAACTGTTGTACGTAATAGAAAAAGCAGGAGAAACGGTTTTTTTGATAGTTTTTTTGACGATCCTTTTAATACGAAAGTTATAAAAAAGGTTGTATCAAGCAAGCCGGTAAGCGTTAACGTGCAAATTCCGCCAAAAGAAAACCGTCCCGCTGATTTTAACGGCGCCGTTGGGAATTATAATTTTTCCGTAACTTCGGATAAAAACAAAGTTAATGTTAACGAAGCCGTATCATTAAAAATAAAATTAAGCGGCACGGGAAATATAAAATTAATTGAATTGCCCAAACCGATTGTCCCCCCCGATATGGAACAGTATGAGCCGAAAATTAATTCGATAATAAAACGAAACGGTAATAAAATAAGCGGTTCCAAAACGGCTGAATATATATTAATCCCGCGTCTCGGCGGCGATTATACCATCAAGCCTTTGTCATTCTCGTTTTTTAATCCTAAAGATAAAAAATATGTTACGCTTAGAAGTAACCCTTTAACGATAAAAGTCAGCGGAAAAGGAAGCGCTGTTTCCAGTCCGTTATCAATGGGGAATTCGCTCAACCGCAGCGAAGTAACCTTATTAGGCAGCGATATCCGCTATATAAAAAATGAAAAGAGCCGCTTTAAAAGAATTGGCGCCAAGCCCTATATGTCTTCGGTTTTTTGGGGTAATATTTTCAGCGCCCTGCTGTTATTTTTGCTTGTTTTTGTCTATTATGAAAAAAAATCCAAAATGGAAGGTAATATAAAGCTGGTTAGAAGTAAAAAAGCGGGAAAAATCGCCTCTAAAACATTAACAAAAGCCAAAAAAATATTATCTTCCGGAAATGATGCGGAATATTTTAAAGCCATATCGGCGGCTCTGCGAGTATTTGTTCAGGATAAACTGTATATTGACCTTACCGATTTTACAACGCCGAAGGTTAACAAGGCCCTAAAAGAAAAAGGTATTCCTGTTGATCAAGTTGAAGAATACATTAAAGTGCTTGAAGAGAGCGATTTTAAGCAATATGCAAATGTCGCTTCGACAATGGAAGAAAAACGGGAATTGTTTGAAAAAGCTAAATCAATTTTGACAAAACTGGAAAAATGGATATAATGAGAAAAATTACAACGGTTATATTTTTATTGATATTATCCCTTCATGCCCATGCTACGCGGGTTGACAGCTTGCAAAAATACCTTGAAAAGGGCAACGCTTTGTATGGTCAGGATAAATATGCAGAAGCAATCGCTTCTTATAATAAAATTCTAAGTCTTGGCTTTGAGAACGGTGTTTTGTATTATAATCTCGGCAACGCATATTATCGTCTCGGTAAACTCGGTTATGCTAGACTTTATTATGAAAAGTCCTTAAAGTTGTTAAAGAATGATGAAGATTTGAAGCACAATCTGCAGCTTTTACAACTCAAGCTGGTTGATAAGGTTAAAGTCCCGCCAAAGTTTTTATTGTATCGCTGGCGAGACGCCGTCTTGGATTGGTTCAGCATGGGCTTTGCGAGCTGGGCTGTGGTTATTCTTTTTTGGTTGTCTATTGCTTTTGCTATTGTGCGTTTATTATTAAAAAAACAATATAAGCTTGGGATAATTGAACTGTTTCATAAAATAATTTTAACAATTTTTGTTTTTTTTCTTTTTATTTTTCTGCAAAAAGTTTATTTTGTAGAAACGATGCGATTCGGCGTCATTATGGAACCGTCCGTAACGGTCTATGCCGAACCAAATGTACATGGAACGGAAGTGTTTGTTATACACGAAGGCGTAAAGATTAAGATCGAAAGAAAAAACAACGATTGGTATGAAATTAAACTTGCCGATGGTAAAAGCGGTTGGGTAGAGAATAAAAAATTAGAGATTATTTAAATGAAATGTAAATGGTTAATATTTTTTACGGCCTTTTTTTTAGTAATCGGTTGCGCATCTTCCAAAAAAGAAGTGAGACCGGTCGATAAAGGAAGTAGCGAAAATCCTTATGACGAATCTTTTGATCCGCTGACTTTAAATGATGACGACATTACAATATCCGATGACGAAAAGCAAATAAACGATGCACAGGTAGAAGACGTAAACGATTCGACTAAGCAGCGGACCGAAAATGTCATGGAAATGCAGAAACGCAGCGGTTTTAGAGTGCAGGTGGCCGCAACAAGCAGTATGGAAAAAGCGACGCTCGTGCAGCAGGAGATTAGCGCTAATTTTAAAGAAAAGAATTTAAAAGCGTATCTAATTTTTGAAACGCCGCTTTATAAGGTGCGGGTAGGCGATGCTTTGGATCGCGATGAAGCTAATACCATCCGCGATTTTATGCGGGAAAACGGTTATAAAGACGCTTTTGTTGTTCCCAGTCAGATCATTGTTCCCAAAGAGACGAACGGTTTTGAGCGTTAACCTTAATTTGTCAATTAATTTTCTACCACATTTCAAAAAAACATAGCAATGTTAATTGCTTGATAAAATAACCTATCTGCCGTTTCAATGATCCCCTTTAGGCGGGAGAAGATAAATCTCCGAAAAATACGGATGTATATAATTTTCTTTTGCTCATGTACAAATGAACAAAGGTACATTCATAATATTTTTTAAAATTCCTATACAGTGTATTTGCACTTGCTTCCATCTGTTTTAATTCAAACGAATTTATCCGCAGTTATGCAGATATTTGCGTGATATTGAATAAAATCGCTTTCAACTCGAATCATTCATAAAATAACGCCATTCAAACTTGACAATATCTTACTGGTTAAATAAATTAACACACTTATTTAAAAGAGTATTTTGTAGGAAATAATTAGGAGATATTTCAAATGATAGATAAAGATTTTACCGTAAAAATTGGACTGGCCGAGATGCTCAAAGGGGGCGTAATAATGGATGTAACCAATGCTGATCAGGCCAAAATTGCCGAAGACGCGGGCGCTGTAGCGGTGATGGCTTTAGAACGCATTCCCGCCGATATCCGCGCAGACGGCGGCGTGGCTAGAATGTCCAATCCCAAAATGATCTTGGAAATTCAGAAAAAAGTTTCCATTCCGGTAATGGCTAAATGTCGAATCGGACATTTTGCCGAAGCTCAAGTTTTACAGGCTATCGGCGTTGATTTTGTTGACGAAAGCGAGGTTTTGACTCCTGCCGACGAAACAAATCATATTTGGAAGCACGATTTTAAAGTCCCCTTTGTTTGTGGTTGCCGCAATCTCGGCGAAGCATTAAGGCGGATATCCGAAGGGGCGGCAATGATTCGCACAAAAGGCGAAGCCGGATCGGGAAATATTGTAGAGGCCGTGCGTCATATGCGAATGGTGCAGTCCGATATTCGTAAAATTCAAACAATGGGATACGATGAACTGACCACTTTTGCCAAAGAAATCGGAGCGTCCCTTGAGTTGGTAAAGTATGTAAAAGAAAATGGTAAATTGCCCGTTCCCAATTTTGCAGCCGGCGGCGTTGCCACACCGGCAGACGCTTCATTGATGATGCAGCTTGGCGCCGAAACGGTGTTTGTGGGTTCCGGTATTTTTAAATCGCAAGATCCCGAAAACCGTGCCAAGGCCATTGTGCTGGCTACCACTCATTATGACGATCCCGATGTCGTGGCAAAAGCCAGCGAGGGATTGGGAGAAGCGATGGAAGGTCTGGAGATAAAGTCGATTCCTGAGAATGAATTATTGCAAAACAGGGGTTGGTAATTGGCGGAAACGATCGGAATATTTGCATTACAGGGCGATTTTGAAAAACATAAAACAGCGGTAGAAAAGACGGGCTGTAAGGCCTTGTTGGTAAAAACGGCTCAATCTTTGGCAAAATGCGATAAATTAATTATACCGGGTGGCGAATCGACGACCTTTTTAAAACTTGTGGATAAATTTGAAATGCGTAAGCCCATCATGGATTTTGCTTGCGAGCATAAGATAATGGGTACGTGTGCGGGTTTGATTATTCTTGCCAAAAATGTGCTTAATTTTGAATTAACGCCTTTGGGGTTGATTGATATAACCGTGGAACGTAATGCTTACGGTAGGCAAATCGATTCCTTTGTGGATAGTATATCGCTTAAACTGAACGGTGAAATACATAATTTTGAAGGCGTTTTTATCCGCGCGCCAAAAATAAAAACGTTTGGGAATAACGTGGTTGTTTTGGCGGAACATAAAGGGGAAGCGGTTATGGCCGCGGATGGCAATATATTGGTTGCGGCTTTTCATCCGGAGTTAACGGACGATCTAACGGTCCATAATTATTTTATCAACAATTTTTGAGATTAAAAAAGCTGACAAACAATAAATCGATTTGAACCAATATTTAATCGTTATTGTTGATACGGCAGGATGAAAAACACAGAAAAAAGAAATCTTAATTATCCGTAAATAACACAATATTAATAATACAATTGCTGCCCTAATTAAAAAAAAGGGGCTTCTCGATGAACATTGATATAATAGTTAATGACAATCATTCCGGATCTATGGCGCTGTTGGAGGTAATGCTCGATCAGCTTGAGAAAGCGCTTCAGTCGGTTAAAGGCGATAATATGTTTGATATCAACGCTTTCTACGAGACCATATCCAATTTTGTTAAAGATGCGGTTAAAAGCCAGCCGAATATGGCTAATATCAGGAAATACGGATTCTCTTTCACAAACCAGTTTAAAAAATTATTGGTGCAGGAACAAAAACAGCAGGAAATTATTTCCGAATTACTGGAAATGGTAAGGTCGATAAAAAAAGAAATTGAAGATAATGTTCAGATTATTTCCCGCCATATTGCTAAAATCGTTACCCACATGCCGCGAGTAATGACTATCAGCAACAGCACCTTGGTTCGCCGTTCGTTTACGGAGGCGGCTGCGCAGAATAAAAAAATAGAGGTAACTTGTTTGAAAAGTCATCCTCCCGACGAAGGCGTTATTCTCGCCGAGTATCTTTCGCAATTTGACGTCAAAGTCAGAATTGCATCGGATTTTGAAGTGGGCCTTTTTATGGATGACGTAAATTTTGTATTAATCGGAGCCGATAGGATTCTTGAAAATGAAATTATTAATAAAGCGGGAACATTGCCTTTGTGTCTTACCGCAAATTACTTTAACATCCCGGTCTATCTTGTCTGTGAAACAGCAAAAATTTTATATGAACAGGATCGTGCCGTTAAATTCAGAAAAAGAGACGCTTCCGAAATTTATGAAAATTCAGATAATGAGATACTTGTTGATAATTATTATTTTGAACGCGTACCTCTGAGTTATATTGATAAAATTATTTGCGAAGAGGGTATCTTTGATGCCGTAGAATTTAAAAAATGGTATTTGAAAGGATAGTTATGCCGAAAGGAACCTTCATTAACGAAGTTACTCAGGAAAAAAAAATTGAAATTCCGCAAGAGATATTAAACGGATTAAAATTGGAGCCCGGCGATCATGTGGAGGTTCAAATCAGGAAAATTCGTTCAAAATATCTCGGCGTCAACATTAGTAAAAATCCTTTAACCAAATTATTGGAGATAAATAAAAGCGAGCAAGATAAATGAAGATAATGTCAGTTTTTGTTGACACCAGCGCTTGGATTGCCATAATAGATGAAAATAATAAATATCACACCCAAGCCGTAAATTATTTTACCTCTTTACTTGGAAATAAGATAACAATTGTGACTAACAACGTAATTATCGATGAAACGATTGATTATCTTAAAAAAGAATTCGGTATTGAAACGGCGCGAAAATTTAATGAAATCGTTAATGAGAGTATAATTAACGTTAAATTAAGAATGGATTGGATTTCGCGGCGGGAAAGAAAAATGGCCTTAAATTCTTTCCTTAAAAATAAATCAAACGATCTTGAATTGCGCTACTTTTACATTTCGGGAACAATAAAAAGAAAAAAAGTGGATATTATTTTTACGCTTGACTCTAAACTGAAGAGTCTTGAACTTCCATTAATGCCGCAAAATATATAGGAACAGAATGGGAAAATTATATTTTAATAAATTTCTTGATAATTCCATAAATCGAGTTACGGTGTACGGAAAGTCGGAAAAGGTTGAATTGATTAATCAATTGGCTGCTGAAGCCGATATCTACTTCCCTTTGGTTGTGGTCGCCTTTGCAATGATTATAGAAAATTTGAATGAAAAGGACGTTGTTGCCGTTGAAAATCCGGAAAAAGTCGAGAACGCTTTAAAGAATAGAAAAGGGATAGTTTATTTATGCAAGGAAGAAAAGGATAAACATCTTCTCCCGTATAACGCAGATGAAATGGTAAAATTAGAAAGAACCCTTGATAAGGATATTTGTCTCTTTATCCGACTTGGCGAGCCGGAAAATAATATTAAAGAATATAACGAACTATTGCAAAAGTCTTTAAATATTTGCAGGATGGATTTTCATGAGATAAAACATATTCTTAACAGTATGGAACTTACGGAGCAGTCTTCCAAATATATGACGCATACAGAATATCTTTTTAATGTATTTAAAAAAAGAAGCGATTTAAAATGGGGGGATTTTAAAAAGATTAAATCAAAATATAAAAAATATTGTTTTATAGATAATGTTAAAGACCTCTTTGATGAGAATATGGTATTGCCCATGGCGAGAAGTATCGCTGAAAAGGGCAAAGCCAATGTTTTATACGGCGATATTTATACCTACCAGCTAAAGGAAGTGTGATGTTTTCTCCGGTTATTGCCATAGTCGGCGCCGGTGATCTTGGTACAGCCTGCGCTCTCCGTCTCTTTCGCAGCGGTTTCAAAGTAATTATGATTGAAAAGCGTGTGGCGCAGGATATTCACTATATAAGAAATTTTGTCGGAGCCGTTTATACAGGGTCGAAAGAAATTAACGGCGTGAGAGGGAAAACGGTTTCCGGTTTTTTGGAACAGGAAAGCTTTGCTTTTGATAATTTTGAAGACACGTTTTTATCCTTTATGTTAAATAATAAGGAAATCCCCCTTCTAACGGAAAAGGATATTGATTCAATAAATACTGTTAAAATTACTCATTTGATCATAACAAAAGATGATTTGATAGATATTCCCGCTGTCAAAAACCTATTAAATAGGGACATTAAGACAATCGGATTTGAGGGCAATTCTTCAACTGTATTAAATTATACGATTAATAATAGCGGACTGGTTGTTTATCCTTTTCTAAGAAATATTTATACGGATAATCCGCTTGAAACAAAAATAAAATCCGCTGAAAGCATAAAAAGCCCCATAGAAGGAATTTTCGTGGCGGATAAGGAAATTAACAGTGTGGTTCAAATAAAAGATGAAATTGGAAAAATTGACTCTATTCCTATCTTTTCCCCTTATGAGGGGAAATTGAGCGGAAGATTAAACAGCGGAGCGTTTGTTGAATCGGGTACGGAAATTGCTGAAATTACGCTTTTGAAGGATAACGAAAACGACGGTCGAAAAATACCTGAAAAATTCATATTATTATCGGGCGCTGTTTTGGAAGCGCTTATGTTTGATATGAATTTGCAAAAAAATGGAAATTCATAGCTAATTAATATTGACAGCTGTTAATAATATTATTAAATTAAAGACTTGTAACAAATAACAATACAGGAGCCAGTAGCTCAGCTGGTAGAGCAGCGGCCTTTTAAGCCGTTTGTCGGCAGTTCGAACCTGCCCTGGCTCACCGCCCTGTAAAGCCCGTAAAGACTTGTTTTGCGGGCTTTTTTTGTGATTTCTATGGTCGTGTTTTTCAAGGTAACCCTAAAAAAATAAAAATATTGTAAATTCATGTTTCTATTTTATAAATTACTCTATCGGATATATAATAGAGGCTTTTGAGACGGTTTGCGAGAAGGAAAGGGAACAAGCCGAGAAGGGGGATAGCGCGAGCCATGCATTATCCGATGGCCGAACGTGGTATCGCGCGGAGTGGTTTGCAATAAATTGACTGCCGCTATAGATATATTGCCCACGCTTGCAGCCGTTACGGGTGCAAAATTGCCAAAACATAAAATTGACGGCTTAAAGCGTCGTCAACTCTGTAGGGCGCAATAATAATCTGATAAAATTACTGTTGCATGGAAATTGGTTTAAGCCTGTAAATACAAGACTGCTTAAGTTTTAATTTAGAAACTGGATTTTATTATTTGTGTCGGGAATCAAAGCATAATAGCATTAGAGTTTTATATTCTAAGCAGACGGAGAATAAAATGATGTGAATAATTTAATTGTTTGTTGTATTGAGTGTTTTTTGTTATATTTGTTTATGTAATAATTATTGATATAGAGCGTAGTTTTATTATAACAACTAATTGAAGATTAACTGAGATAATTCAATAATATGTCGTAAAAAATATTTTTATAAACAGTTTCAAATTATATTAATGAATGTTTAATGTATGGAGGGAATCATGAATAAAACAGCTGTTTGGTTAGTAAGTATATTGTTTTTATCGGTCTTTAATTTGTTCGCGCAGGATGATCTACAGAGTCAGTTGGAACAGTTTGGTCAGCAATATGGCATGTCTTATGTCGGTCCCATGCCGGAATTATTCGGCGCCGCTAATAATATGGGATTGTATCAAGATGCAAAAATCGCCAGCGGTCTCGGAATTGATTTATATGTCGGCGTTTCGTTTATGGGCGGGATGCCGAGCGGCGTATCAAAAACTTTTAGCGGCAATTATAAATTTGATATTACTTCTGATATGTTGACGGGAAATCCTGATGCCGATGCGATAAAAACATATCTTGATGCACATCCGGAGGATGCCTTCATTGAGGGCTCTATCAGCGATGCGCCAACCATATTTGGGGATAATGACCAAAAAGAACTGCAATTGGTCAAAAATATTCCTAATATAGGCACAATAAGTACGGCAATTAAACTTTTGCCAGGTTATAATCTTTCCGTTGTGCCCTCTATGGCGCCTGAAGTAGCTATTGGAACGTTGTTTGGAACGCAGGCCATTGTCCGTTATATGCCGAAGATGAAAGTGTCGGATATGGGCGATTTTGAATTTTTCGGGTGGGGGCTACGTCATAATTTTGATCAGTATATTCCGGTGCCCATGTTTCCGCTTAATATTGCCGCTTCATTTTATACGCAGTCAATTAAGCTTGGCGATATCGTCGATTCGAGAACACTAAATTTCGGCGTTCAAACAAGTTTAAATATTTTACCGATTATTACGCCTTATCTCGGTTATCAACTTGAAAAAACGAGCATGGAATTTAGTTATACTTACAAATATGTCGATTATAACGGTAACCAAATGTCGATTCCTATCTCTTTTACTAATGAAACCGATTTTAGCGGTCGTTTGATTGCCGGTTTATCCTTTCGATTCTTATTGTTAAATATTAATTTCGACTATAGTTTTGCAAAATATAACGCTTTCTCTTTTGGAGCGGGTTTAAAGTTTTAATCAATATCATTTGCTTACCGGGAACGGGCTTATGCGATATGTATAAGCCCGTTTTCTTTAGCAGGAAACGGTGTTGAAAATGGAAAATAAAGTTTATTTGGATTATGCGGCTTCTACGCCTCTTGATAGACGCGTACTTGAGGAATTAGTCGAATTTAATAAAAACCATTGGGGCAATTCCGAAGCCGTGCATTCGTTCGGAAAATATTTACAAAAAAGACTGGATAAGGCTCGTGAAGATATTGCCGCCGAGTTGAACGCCGATGCCGCAGGTGTTGTATTTACATCTTCGGCTACGGAAAGCAATAATACCGTGCTTTTCGGACTGTCGCAAAAAGAACAAGGGCATATTATTATTTCCAATATTGAACACCCTTCCATTGCAAAGGCGGCAGATATTTTGCAAAAAAATGGTTGGGAAGTTTCTCATGTTAAGACTGATAAAAACGGTTTTGTTAATCCTGATGAAATACGGGCCAAGATTACGAAGCAAACGGCGCTTGTTTCTCTTCAATTTGTCAATAATGAGCTGGGTACAATTCAATCTATTGGCGACGTCGGCAGAATTTGCAAAGAGCGAGGTGTTTTGTTTCATACCGATGCAGCGCAGGGTTTTGGAAAATTAGAGATAAATGTTCAAAAAAGCAATATTGACTTCTTGTCGGCTTCGTCGCAGAAGATATACGGGCCACTTGGAGTCGGTTTGCTTTATATCCGTCCCGGATTGGACTTAAATCCCTTATTGGTCGGCGGCGGACAAGAATCCGGCAGGCGAGCGTCAACAGTAAATGTCCCGGCAATTATTGGCTTTGTTAAAGCGCTCAAAATATACGCGCAAGATAGAGAGCATGATAAAATGCGTATTCGTGCCATGAGAAAAAGGTTATTGGAGTTTATTCTTGCGGAAATACCGCAATCCCGCTTGAACGGCAAGGAGAGTATTGAGGAGAGCGCGTATAATATTATTAATGTTTCATTTAAAAATACGGATAACGAACTCTTGGCCATGCAACTCGATCGGCAAGGTTTCGCCGTTTCCACCGGTTCCGCCTGTTCGTCGGGGAAAGTAAAAGTATCGCGCATATTAAAAGCTTGCGGTCTTGCAGATGAATGGGCGAGGGGAACGCTTCGTATTAGTTTGGGACGCATGACAACCGAAGAAGAGATCGAAGAGTTTATAAAAGTTTTACCGCAATCCGTAAAAAAAGTAAGAAAGGTCTCATGAATACAATATTTGTAGCCCATTACAGTGAGATAGGACTAAAAGGGAAAAATCGACGATTTTTTGAAGATAAATTGAGAAAAAACATCCGTCTTGCGTTTAAGGATATTAGTAAAGGCGATGAAATAGTTGTAGAACTGCGCCATAAACGCCTTAGTATTAATTTCGCTAATGATGTAGATATCGATCTTGTAACGAAGAGATTAAAAAACATTTTCGGGTTGGTAAATTTCAGCGTCGTTAAACGGATTGCATCCCGTGCGGATATTATTAAAGAAACCGCGCTTGAATTGATGAAACAAAAACCCTTTCATACATTTGCCGTCAGCTGTAAGCGTTCCGATAAAAGTTACCCTCAAACTTCGGTTGAAGTGAATATTGAGGTGGGCGCCCATATTGTCGAACGCTTGAATAAAAAAGTGGATTTGAAAAGTCCTGATGTAATCTGTTATATCGAAATTATGCGTGAAAATACCTTTGTGTATACGGATAAACAGAAAGGTGCCGGAGGTTTGCCGCTTGATGCGAGCGGAAGAGCTCTGATGTTGATGTCCGGAGGGTTGGATTCACCGATTGCCGCATATTATACCATGAAACGCGGCGCTCGTTGTGAATATATCCATTTTCATTCCTATCCTTATACATCGCAGGCGTCCATTAATAAGGTTAAGTCGCTCATTAATGTTTTGAATAAATACCAGTTTTATGCAAAAGTACATTTAATACCGTTTTCCGAAGCGCAAGAAGAGATTGTTTTAAGCTGCCCAGATCGTATGCGTATTGTTTTATATCGCCGCTTTATGATGCGTATAGCGCAAAAAGTTGCCGCCGAAAGCGGAATTAATGCAATTGTAACAGGGGATTCTCTCGGTCAGGTTGCTTCGCAAACGCTTGCCAATATTCGTGCCATCAATGATGTTGTCAATTTGCCGGTACTGCGACCCTTAATCGGTTTCGATAAAAATGAGATTATGGATAAAGCGCGTGAAATCGGTACGTATGCTATTTCTATTTTACCGCACGACGATGCCTGCTCACGTTTTATGCCTAAACAACCTGTTATTAACGCTAAATTAGAGGATGTTTATGAGGCGGAAAAAAATCTTGATATAAACAAGATTGTGGAGGAGGCTTTAAACAAAAGGGATATAATACATATCTCTTAAAGATACGCTAAAATTTGCATTTAAAAACAAGAATAATTAAATTAAATGCTCACAAAGAAATGCACCTGTAGCTCAACTGGCAGAGCAGTTGACTCTTAATCAATTGGTTCGGGGTTCGAGTCCCTGCAGGTGTACCCGAAACGATGGGAACTAATTTTCCCATTGTGAATTACAAACCGCTCGATGAATAGATTTTTGTCGGGCGGTTTTATTTTGCTTAATTTTTGGTATTTAATTTTAATATCGCCAATTTTATAATTTATCGTATCGGAATTTCAAAAAATACCCTGTTTCGGACATTTTCATTTATTTTTTGTATTATTCTCAACTTTGAAATTATACATCGTTTACATAGGCCGTAATTTAGGTTCTCCAATTTATTTT
>CAYRJN010000075.1:0-17224 GCA_964424545.1 uncultured Calditrichaceae bacterium | reverse complement strand
ATCCCCGAAACATGGGGGATGGAGCGTTGTAAATATTTTATTTCGTTAATTTAACGCTCTTGTTTTCATCGAAGGAAATATCGAATTTTTTTAGGAGTTCAAGCGAACTGCTCATATCGGCATTGCCCTTAAACTCAATATTCAAATCGCTGTTGCCTTGCAGCAGTTGGTAGGCGGCAGCGCCCATTTGTAAAAAATCGAGCTTAACGGGAATTTTAATCGTACTTTTTCCTTTTTCTCTAACTTTGATTTTTTGCACAGCCGCACCGCTCGCCCATTGACGTCCGTTAACGTTAAAATCATAATTCATTTTGTTAAGCAGGATGTTCATGGCATTGGGATTGTCAAGGCCTACTTCAACGGTTAAATCCGCGCCGCTTAAACCAAGATTGTTAAGTTTGATGGATTTAAAAGAAATGGAAGGCAGTTTTAACAAAGGCAAGGCGCCGGATTTGGAAACGGGAACGCGTACCTTGCCGAGAACGGGTAAATCGAAGATCAAACCGGTTTTTAAAGTATACTTTAAGGTGTCGTCGTTTTTGAAAGATTTATAGGTATCGTATAATTCTATATATTTGATGGAAAGAGGAATATGCACAATTGAAAAATCATTAGCTTTAATCGCCAAACCTTTGTTTTGTTTACCGCTTAAAAAAGAATTTTGGTTAATAAGCAAATCATAATCAAATCCGCTTAGAGTAATATTAAAATTATTTGGATTAATAACTTTTAAATCGAACATCAAATCCGCTTTTTCAAAAGATAAACCGTTTAATTTTGCGCTTTCAAATTGCACGTCGGGATTTTGAACATTCATCATATTCTGTAAATTTTTAAGTTCCTTGCAGGCGATAAAAAATAGAATAAACAGGATAGGCAATAAATATTTCTTTTTCATAACAACCTTTTTTGACTGTAGTAATCCACCTTAAGTAAACTAAGCTTACATTTGCAATGTAATCGTTTTGATTTTATCGCAATATAGGAAATATCTATACAGGCATCAAGTAATGACCCTATAAAATATTTTTATTAACCGTACAAATAATCGATTAAATTATTTTATAGTATCGGAACTTCAAAAACCAACCTATTTGGAACATTTTCAGCATTATTTTTAGAATATTTTTTGTATACATACAATTTTATCTTTTCCCTGTTAAACTTGGATTAATATATTTTTTTGGAGGAATCTTGTCAAATAACAAAGTTTTTTCGCTTTAAAAAGTACCAGATCAACAGAATTAATCCATTGATAAATATACGATTATAGCTATTTTATTCCTGATAAATCAACGTATGCATATTTAAATCCGATTATAAGGTTCCGAAGGTTTTATATATTATTCTATCATATCTTTGAATATCGCTATATCCGCTTTATTTCCATTCGTTTATTCGCAAAAGGCAGATTATTCCTTCTATTTTGATTATTTCCATAAATATCCCTATAAGTAAAAATTATAAAAAAATGTTTTTAATGAATAGTTGTATTTTATAATATTTACGTCTATATTTTGCATTAAAACGATAAGTTTTCAAAAATAGAAAGGTATTTATATTTAATGCCGAATCGTAAAAATGGTTGGCAGTCCGATCAAAGATTTACAGATGCTGCCTATAAAGATTTCAATTTGATCTTTTTTGCCTTTGTTGTAGGCGCTTTGGCCGGAATTCTAAGCTCGATTTTCCGTCTTACACTGGCTTATCTTGACCGTTTAAGGGAGCAATTATATACGGCAGCGGGTCACTGGGGCTTTATCAGCTGGCTTATGCCTGCGTTATTGGGAATAATCGGGATCAGCGCTTCTTTGTATTTGGTAAAAAAGTTTGCACCGGAAACGTCAGGTAGCGGCGTGCAGGAAATTGAAGGCGCCTTAGATGAGCTCCGTCCCTTGCGCTGGAAGCGTGTTTTGCCCATCAAATTTATTGCATCCCTTTTTTCGCTTGGTAGCGGATTATTATTGGGGCGCGAAGGTCCTACCATCCAGCTTGGCGCCAATATCGGTAAAATGATAAAAGACGTTTTTAAACATTCCGACTATAAAACAAATCCTCTTGTTTCCGCAGGCGCTGCGGCAGGCTTGGCCGGCGCTTTTAACGCGCCCCTTTCGGGGATAGTTTTTGTTATGGAAGAAATGCATGAACATTTTAAATATTCGTTTTTCTCTCTTGCGGCCATTATGGTCGCTTCGGGAACGGCGGATTTTGTAGTAAGATTAATAGTCGGCGCCGATCCGGTGATTAAAATGGTGGTTTTCGCCACACCGCCATTATCCGCTTTATGGTTATTTATTCTACTCGGTATCTTTTTCAGTTTGGTAGGTTATGCATTTAACCGTCTATTGATTTTTTCTCTTAATTTTTTTGCCTATCAGTCGAACGGCGTCTTGCTTGTCAGTATAATTATCGGCGGAATAGTAATTGCATTAGCCGGTATTTTTTATCCGAGCATGATTGGCGGCGGTTATGAAACGATCAGAATGGCTTTAGATCATTCGTTTACTTTGCAATTTTTATTGGTTCTATTTATCGGACGCTTATTATTAACCATTTTCAGCTATGGTATCGGTTCACCCGGAGGTATCTTTGCGCCGCTTCTTGCCCTCGGTGTCGTGTTCGGCATGCTTTTTGGCAGCGTCATGCAACCTTATTTTCCGGAGTTGATTTCTCATCCCGGCGTGTTTGCCGTTGCCGGAATGGCCGGGATTTTTGCCGCAACCGTTAGAGCGCCCTTAACCGGATTAATGCTGGCTCTTGAAATGACTTCAAATTTTGAACTTTTATTGCCCTTGATATTTACTACCGTTACCGCGTCGCTAATTACAACACAGCTTGGTAATCAACCGATTTATACGATTTTGTTAGAACGTACTTTGGAAAAAACAAAAGCCGGTTGAGAATGTTGTATTTTACGTTCTTTAGAATGTCTGACCAAAACCTAAGAATACAGCTTGGCAATTTGATCAATGATAAAAAGGGCGCCTATCAACATCGTGTCTGTTCTATGATTGGGGAAATCTTAATTTTCAAAGATAGAAAATATTTACGTTTATGAAATGACAAAACGGAAAAATCGTTAAATTGATTTAACGGCATAAAAAATGCGAATGAAAGAAACTTGTTTATAATATATGAAACAAGAAGGGAAAAGATTTTAATAAAATGAAAAAAGCAATTTACTTACCAATATTAATATCGTTCATAATTAATTTCGGCTTTGCGCAAAACAGCCCCTGACAGAAGAAACCGGATTTTGATGTATTTGGATTTTTAGATGTTTATTATGTTTATGATTTTAACCGTCCGCCGGGTGAACAAAGGCATACATTCCTTTTTAATCATAATAGACATAATGAGTTTAATTTAAATCTCGCATTGTTGCAATTCAGCCTTAAAAATGAGAAATATAGAGCCATTCTGGGGCTGCAAACGGGCGCCTATGCACAAGATAACTATGCGGTCGAAGCTCCGAATATGAGAATAATAAATCAAGCAAAAATCGGCGTTTCGTTGGATGATAAAAACACGCTATGGTTAGATGCAGGTATAATGAATTCCCATATCGGTTGGGAAAGCGCTGTTTCAACAGAGAATTTAACGTTAACACGTTCGCTTGCGGCTGAAAATTCGCCTTATTTTTTAACGGGCGTCAAATTAACCTATACACCGGATGAAAAATGGTTATTCTTAACGACGGTTTGCAACGGCTGGCAGCGTATTCAAAGGCTCTCCGGCAATTCATACCTTTCGTTCGGTACGGAATTATATTACAGCGCTAACAATAATTTATCGTTAAATTGGAGTACGCTCATCGGTTCGGAATATCCCGATGATGAAAGAAGAATGCGATATTTCAATGATTTTTACGCTTTGTATCAATTGAACGAAAAGATCAAAATTATTGCCGGATTTGATATCGGATTTCAACAACATAGGAAAAACAGCTCAAATTATGATTATTGGCTCTCGCCGGTGCTAATAACTCAATTCGCTATCAACGATAAATGGAAAACAGCGGTGCGCTTTGAATATTATCAGGATAAAGAACAAATAATAATTTCCACAGGGAATAACAACAATTTTCAGACAAACGGATTTTCATTAAATTTTGACTATTTGCCAATTTCCACTCTGGTTTGCCGCCTTGAAGGGCGCTGGTTTGGAAGTAATTATGATATTTATCCAAGAGATGACGCTTTTACAGATAATGATTTTTTTATTACTGCATCTATTGCCGTTAAAGTTAATAATTAAAAAAAGTAGTATTTATCGTTTCTAGTCAAGTCAGATAATTATAAAGGTTTTATAGTAAAATTATTAATTTTTTTTCTACTGTTCAGGTATGCTCTTTTTAAGCGTCGTTTCGACTCTGACGAGTCGGGGAAATGACAATTTAAATCGTTGTTTCACTTGGCGCGCTTTTATGTTGGACTAGGTACGATATTTTAAAGGGGTCAACAGCGTAAAACTGCTTTTGGAACAGATGGCCCTTCATAAAATGAATGTTTTTCATTGGCATCTTGTGGACGATCAGGGATGACGTATTGAAATAAAAAATATCCGAAATTAACGAAAATCGGTTCAAAACGTAAAAACAGTATGCTTGATACATGGAATAGTAATATTTATTCCGGTATTCCGCACGAAGGTTTTTATACTCAAGAAGAAATAAAGGATATTGTGCAATATGCAGCAGAGCGACATATAATTGTCATTCCGGAGATTGAAATGCCTGGACACTCTGCAGCCGCTATAGCGTCCTATCCCCGGCTGGGCACTTCCGGTGAATTATCCGAAGTCCCTTGCCGTTTTGGCGGTGATTTTGATATTTATAATGTAAGCGATGCGAAAGTTAATGTATTTATTAGAGACGTTCTCCTTGAGATAATGGCGCTGTTTCCGTCTAAAATTATACACGTCGGCGGAGACGAGGTTGATTTTAATATCTGGAAAAATTCAAAGTAGATTACCGATTTTATGACAAAGAAGGGTCTAAAAACCCTGGCCGATTTACAAATTTATTTTATCAATAACATTTCAAATTTTATTGATTCGCATAAACGCCTATGCCGAAGTAGGTTGGACGGATAAATCCTTAAAAAACTTTGAGAATTTTTATAAACGATTAGATTCTATGAAAAAACGATGGAGGATCATAGGGATTGTTTATTACAATGGATTATAATCGTTAAAAAGCGTAAATTTTAATTTGTAAGAAAAAAAATCGGATTAAAGCAATCTATCAATATCATATCGACAAGCGCAGAGTGCAAAAATTTTTTGAAATAGGGTTGCCAATCGATTTTTCTAAGCGTTTAAGGAGCATGTCGGTTTATGGAAGTAATAATAAAAATTAACTTTTCATTTAAGCGATATTTATACATGATGTTTGACAAGCAAATATATAAAAGTTAAATTGGCTGTAAGGATTTATTAGAAACAATACAATTTGAAAATTATTAAGCGATGCAGATAATATTTAATTAATTAAAATTCAATTTTGTTCAAAGGATAACGTATCATGAAAAAAGGCCATATGATAATTCTCGCATTTAGCGCGGTGTTAATAATGTATTCTTGCGGCGGTAACAAAGAGGGGGCTAAAAAAGAAACCGCTCAACAAGTAACTATAAAAAAATCGGTTACTTTTACCAATCAATATCTTAGCATAGAGCTGCCGGGTGATTGGAAAGTTTCTCAATACGGAGCGCATAATAACGAAGGATTGAGTATATTTTCTTTTAAAGCTGGCAATTCCGGCGACAATATGAAGGATGCATTCAATAAAGATCATGAACCAATCGGTGAAATAGAAGAAACAACAGTCGACGGTTTACCAGCTTTAACGCGCAAACAAAAATTCATGCAAAACGAAATGAAAATTTCACGCGTTTGGTTGATTGACGACGGCCGTAACATTATCAGCTTTAATGTGGCGGCGGCGGAAAATGTTTTTAACGATAAAAAGGCGCAAAAATTGGTTGAAAAAGTAAAGGTTAAAAATCATTATACCGATAACAATCAAAAGGCTCAAAAAGCATCAATGGTTAAGCCAAATGATTTTCCTCAAAAAACGGTAATCGAAATTGCCGATATTTTTTCTCAAAATACGGTTTTAAACGACGAATCTATTGAAAAATCAATAAAAGCTTTTAAAATATTAAAGAAGTTTAACGGCCAAGTTGACGAAAGCCGTAAAACCGCAATAGCCGACAGTATTCTTAAAGCAAACGGAATTGATGATTTTGAAAAAATAACAACACAAGTCATTCCGGTTGCCTTTTCAAGTTTAAGTATCCTTAAGCTTATGGAGAAAGCGGAATCTTCTGATAATGAAATCGAGCATAATATGGCCGTTGATATGATAAAGAGTTTTATAACCCAGAATAACGTTTCCGAAGCGGATTTAAAATATACGTTTAACAACTGGGATAAAGTTTTAGAGCTAACTAAATTTGAAGAAAAGAAATAGTTGAAAGAAGCAATAATGAATGAGCTTTTAACGTACGCACTTACCGTTTTTACCGGATTTTTTGCTATTATGAATCCTATTGCTAATATACCGATTTTTATGTCTCTCGTTCAGGACGCCGACGAAGCCACAAAAAGGAAGATCAGCCGAAAATCAACTTTAACGGCTTTTATTATTGTTGTCAGTTTTATTCTTCTGGGAAAATTTATTTTCAGCTTATTCGGCATAACGGTGCCGGCGTTTAAAATTACCGGTGGCGTATTGGTTTTTTATGTAGGATTTGAAATGATGCAATCGAAAAAATCAAGTATTGCACATTCAAAAAAAGTTATTATAGATGAAAATATTGCCATATCACCGCTTGCCATACCCATATTAGCCGGGCCAGGTACAATTGTAACTTCAATGAATTTTGTCGCCGGCGTAGATTATATTCATATAAGCATTGTCATTGTTGTATTTGCTTTAATGTGTTGGATAACGGCCGTCTCCTTTAATTTCGGCGAACAGATTGTTAAAAAAATCGGCAACAATATTATAATTGTTATCGGAAAAATTATGGGTTTAATTCTTGCTATCATCGGCACGACAATGGTAACAGAGGGTTTAAAGTTGAGTTTTAAAATTTTAAAGTAATATATTTTTTGAAATTACAATTATAGGGGGTAAACAATATGCAAACCATTCTCGGCTCCACCGGCGTTATCGGCAAAGAAACGGCCAAAGCCTTAAAAGCGTTTGGCGATAGAATAAGATTAGTAAGCAGAAAACCGCAAAAAGTAAATGAAGACGATGAAACGGTTTCTGCCGATCTGATGAATTTAGACGAAGTTATTAATGCGATAAGCGGCTCGTCGGTTGTTTATCTAACCGTGGGTTTTCCGTATACGTTTAAAATTTGGGCGGAATCGTGGCCGAGAGTAATGAAGAATGTCATTACCGCCTGTAAAGAGAATAATAGTAAATTGGTTTTTTTTGATAATATATATATGTATGATGCCTCCTGTTTAAACGGAATGGATGAAGACACACCGCTCAATCCTTCCTCCAAAAAAGGCCGGATTAGAGCTGAAACAGCTACTATGTTGATAAAGGAAATTGAAAAGAACGGGATAGACGCTCTTGTAGCCCGCTCTGCGGATTTTTACGGGCCCGGCATTAATAAGGTAAGCCTTCTTACGGAAATGGTTTTTAATCCTTTAAGCCGCGGGAAAAAAGCTGTTTGGCAGTGCTCGCCAGATTATAAACATTCTTTTACCTATACGCCTGACGCCGGAAAAGCTGTGGCGCTCTTAGGCAATACTCCGGAAGCGTTCAATCAAATATGGCATTTGCCTACGGCGGAAAAGCCTCCGACAGGTAAAATGTGGATTGAAATGATTGCATCGGTTTTAAACGCAAAGCCGAAATATCGTATTCTTTCTAAAAGAATGATAAAAACAATGGGACTTTTTGTTCCCATTATGAAAGAGGTAAGCGAGATGCTCTATCAATATGATCGCGATTATGTTTTTAACAGTGATAAATTTAATAAATATTTTGATTTTAAAACGACATCCTATCGAAACGGCGTAGAGGAAATTGCGGCTCAAGATTATCGCTGATAACTTGTTTAATCGAACATTGCGACATCGGTTCTGCGAAAAAAATAAAGGGCCTATATTTCGATTGTAGCCCCTTTTTCTGCCAGTTAATTAAAAAAGCGACAATATGTGTTAAATTTATAAAAGTATTTTATTTACACGGGGGATGCGGCATGGCTGACGATGTGAGGGTTTTACTCGGCAAAACCGATTTAAAAGTATCCCGATTGGGAATTTCAACGAGTTTCGGCGCATCTGCAAAAGCTTACGAAACGGCTTGGGAAAGGGGTTGTAATTATTTTACTTGGGGAACATTTATTAAGGGACGCTCAAAAGAATTTGAAAAATTTATTCTAAGTACAATAAATAATTCCAATCGCGGTGACATCATTATCGCTTTTTTTACTTATGCGCATGACCGCTTTTTAACGGAAAAGTTTTTTATAAAAGGGCTTAAAAAACTTAAATTGGATTATGCCGATGTTCTGTTGTTAGGCTATTTCCCTAAAAAACCGAAACAAAAAATAATTGATGGCGCATTGGAGCTTAAAAGAAGGGGATTGATAAAACATATCGGCATATCAAGTCACAATCGAAAGCTTTTCCCGAAGCTGTTAGAAACTGATCTCTTCGATATTTTTCATTTACGTTATAATGCCGCTAACCGTGGGGCGGAAGCGGATATTTTTCCGTTTCTGAATGAAAACCGGCAAAAAAGACCGGGCATTATCGCTTTTACGGCTACCCGCTGGCGACAGCTTTTGAATAAAAAAAGAATGCCGCCCGGAGAAGAACCGCTAAGCGCTGTAGATTGTTATCGTTTTGTGCTTGCCAATCCTTCCGTTAATATCTGTATGATGGGGGCGCGGGATGAACGGCAAATGGCTGAAAACCTGACCGCTCTTGATTCTGCGCCTTTAACTGAAAATGAATTGGAGCGTATTAACAAAATAGGACGTTATGTTTATGAAAATTGAGGTAGTTTGATGAAATCATGAAAAGCGATATATCATTCAATAAATTTTTGCAGCTATATATTTGTATCGGAATTTCAAAGAACAACCTATTTCGGACATTTTCATTTATTTTTGCATTATTCTCAATTTTGAAATTATACATAGTTCACATAGGCAGTATTTAGATTCTCCAATTTATCTAAGAATGACAATATTGTACTTTATTATTGCCCTTTCTGAATTCTCCTCATCCTTGTCATTCCCGAATGTTTCTATTGGGAATCTAAATCTTGGTATGGTCTACATTCAGATTCCTTCTTTCGAAGGAACGATACTTTGACGAATCTAACCGAACTTTTTTCGTTAATCACTTTGCGAAGCTATGTTCTATAATTGATTTTTGTTCATTATCCGTTTTTTAGGGGAAAGTATGAAAAAATTCTATTTACCGATAGTTATTTTTGTTTTAATGTTCTCAAAGGAAAATACGATGGCGCAATTATATGATGATAAACCGCTTGTTAACTCCTATAAAGAGATAGAACGCTTATTTAAAACGCCGCCCGTTGAATATCGTACGGCGCCGCTTTGGGTTTGGAACGATAAGGTTACGAAGGGAAAAATAGATCAGAATTTAACGGATTTAAAATCACAAGGGGTATGGAGCGTTTTTATCCATCCGCGGCCGGGTTTGATTACTCCTTATTTGTCCGAAGAGTGGTTTTTACTCGTTCGATATGCCGTTGACAGGGGGAAAGAGCTGGGTATGCACATCTGGCTCTATGACGAAGATTCCTATCCCAGCGGATTTGCCGGTGGACACGTTCCCGCCGAAATGCCCGAATCATATAATCAGGGTCAAGGTTTGACGATGAAAAAAGTGGATCGCCTGCCGGCTGATATTGGCGATTATTTTATCATACTTAAAAAAAACAACGGGCAATTTACGGATATTAGCCATAATTTGCGTGAAGAATTCGGCAAGACCGGGGCGTATTTTCTTTTCAAAAAAACCTATTATGACAAACGCGCTTGGCACGGTGGCTATTCTTATGTGGATCTTCTGTATAAAGGCGTAACCGAAAAATTTATCGATATTACCATGAACAAAGGTTACCATAAAGCAATCGGCGATGAATTCGGTAAAACGGTACCCGGTATTTTTACGGATGAACCCAATATCAATCCGCCGGGGAACGCCTCGGTTCGATGGTCCCCGGATTTATTTATACAGTTCAAACAACGTTACGGGTATGATTTAAAAACCACGCTGCCTTCTTTGTGGATTAAAACAGGCGATTGGCGAGCCGTGCGCTATGACTTTCAAAATCTCTTGCTCGATTTGTTTATTGAGCGCTGGAGTAAACCTTGGCACAATTATTGTGAGGCCAATAATTTGAAATGGACGGGGCATTATTGGGAACACGGCTGGCCGGTACTAAACGACGGACCGGATAATATGGCCATGTACGCTTGGCATCAACAACCGGCGATTGATCTCTTGATGAATCAATATCGTGAAGACGTTCATGCTCAATTCGGTAATGTGCGTTCGGTTAAGGAACTGCGCAGTGCAGCCAATCAATTAGGTCAAAATCGCACATTAAGCGAAACATACGGCGCCGGCGGCTGGGATTTGCGTTTTGAAGATATGAAAAGAATCGGCGATTGGGAGTATGTTCTCGGGGTTAATTTTATGGATCAGCATTTGAGCGATATGACCATAAAAGGGGCGCGTAAACGCGATTATCCACAAACCTTCTCTTATCATGAACCTTGGTGGCGCGATTATCATATTTCCGCCGATTATTTTGCCCGTTTATCGCTCGTCATGTCGGCCGGGGAACAAATAAATTCAATTTTGGTTCTTGAACCGACGACGACATCTTGGATTAATTACACGCCTATGCCGCCCAATAACGGCGTGGGCGAGCTCGGGGCGGTGTTCCAAAAGTTTGTTATTGATCTTGAAAAACGTCAAGTAGAATATGATCTCGGTTCGGAGAACATAATTAAAAACAACGGCAAAGTGGCGGATGGTCGTTTTGTAGTAGGTAAACGCGCTTATTCTTTAGTAATCATTCCGCCTGCCTTGAAGAATCTGTCGAAGGAAACCGCTGATCTTTTGCAAAAATATTTAAGGCAAGGCGGCAGAATAGTATCTTTTGCCGGTATAACTCCTTATATAAACGGGCGAAAATCAAATAAAATAAAAAAATTAATAAAACAATATAAAAATCGATTTCTCGTTAAAAAGAACCTGAATGATGAGACGATATTAAAATTATTTCAAAACGATAAAATCCGTTTTGATAATGTTATGAAAATAAAAGGTAAGCTTTTCCACCATCACAGAAAATTATCGAACGGTGAAATCCTTTTTCTTGTTAATACACACGATAGTCAATGGTCGGAAGGCGTTTTTAAGATTAAGGGAAATTCTGTCCGCGAATTGGATTTATTTAAGGGTACCATAAAAGATTATCCGGCAGTTAAAAAAGGGGAAGAACTGCAAGTGGATTTTACGCTGCCGCCAAGCGGAAGTCTCCTGCTCTATATTGGCAAACGGGGAAAAATTTTAAATAAAGGTAAAGGCAATATTACCGTTAAAACCTTAAAGTCTGGGAGTAAAACAGAAATAGAAAGATTGGCGCCTAATGTTTTAACCCTCGATTATTGCGATTACGGGATTGGCGACATTACGGTTAAAGATGTTTATTGCATTAAGGCTGGTGATAAAATATTTGAGCATTACGGTTTTAACGGTAATCCTTGGTCCAAATCCGTTCAATTCGAAGAACGCATTATCAATCGCAATCACTTTCCCGCCGAGTCCGGCTTTAAGGCCGACTATTATTTTGAAATTTCCGGAGAAGTCGATATTTCGGGTATGCAGACTGTTGTTGAAAAACCCTTAAGCAAACAGGTGTTTATTAACGGGAAGAGGTTGGAAGCGGCGGGTGAATATTGGTTGGATAAAGAATTTATGGTTTTTAATATAGCCGAATACGTACATAAAGGACGAAATAAAATCAGCTTGATGGTCAAGCCGATGAATGTTTTTGCAGAGGTAGAGCCGATTTATATCCGAGGCAACTTTGCCCTCGAAGCACAAGGCAAAGGTTTCAAAATAGTTCCTGCGCGGCAACCACAAATGGGAAGTTGGCAAAAAAGCGGTTTGCTTTTTTATGCGGATAGCATCCGCTATACACAGAGATACACTATAAATAAAGAAGCGGGCGTTCATCATATCGTTAAACTTACAAATTGGCGAGGCGCCATTGCCGCAGTGAACGTAAACGGTAAAAATGCCGGCTATATCTATACGCCTCCTTATGAGCTGGATATAAGCGTCTTTATAAAAAACGGTGAAAATATAGTTGCCGTAACCGTTACGGGTTCGCTTAAAAATACCTTAGGTCCTCATCATGCCGGCGTGGTACGGGGTTCCGCCTGGCCGGACGCCTTTATGAACGCACCCGCTCATCAGCCTTCCGGAGATGACTATGATTTTATTGACTATGGTCTGTTCACGGAGTTTCTTCTTTTGCAAAGCGACGGGGAAAAACGCGTTTATCTCAAAGATTATCAAACAGAGAAACCCGTATTTCACTACGATAAACGTATCAGCGTTGATTCTCCGTTGGCTATAACCATTGATTGTGATACGAAGGACGCTGAAATTCATTATTCATTAGACGGTTCTGTCGTTACCCCATCTTCGCCGCTTTATGCAGAGAAAATCGTTTTAACGACCAGTGCGCTAGTTAAGGCGCGCGCTTATAAGAAAGGGTTGGCGCCAAGCGAAGAAATAAAAGGAATATTTCATGTTATTAACAGCGCTAAAAATGGATTAGATTATAATTATTATACCGGGGGGTGGGATAAATTGCCCGATTTTTCAAAGGAAAAAATTGTTAAGAGCGGAAGAGTTTATGATTTTTCGTTGGAAGATATTGCCAAAAGCAGGGCATTTTTCGGATTGGAAATTTCAGGATATTTAAAAATTGATCATGCGGAAAAATATACTTTTTATCTGTTTTCCAACGACGGAAGCCGTCTGTTTATCCACAACAAATTGATAACAGATAATGACGGGTTACACGGTATGAGCGGTACTCAGGGCAGCATTTATTTGGATAAAGGCTATCATACAATTCGCTTGGAGTATTTTGACGGCGGCGGCTCTCAGGGATTGGAAATTTATTATCAGGCGGATGGTGTGGAAAAACAAAAAATTCCTCCGGAAAAATTGTTTTTTAAAAAACCGTAACATAAAAGAATTATATTTTGGCTTAAATGTTCAAAGCGCTAAGGGACCAAATTTATTCGAACAAATCTTTTTTTCTAACGGCTCTTATATTTTTCACTATCCACTCTCGCATCCGCTGCCCATCATCGCTTTGTTGAGGATAGGAAATAAAATCGAGCGCAATATCCAATTCCTGTTCAAGACGATAGGCGATGATCGGCCAGATGGTTCCGATATCGCCGATAACCGGAATACTTTTTTCCAAACGAGCAAAACCGGACATTTCCATCCGGAAAGGGATCTCCATCATTTTTGTTTTGGGCATACCCTTATCAATGGCTTGTTGAACCTTGCCCGACTGCTTGTCGAACTCCCATGCCTTTTTCAGATTTACGTCCAGATCAATTCTGATCAAAGTTTTATTTTCCAAAGAATAGGTATGGTATCCTTCCCAATGCGACCAAATACCATGTCCGGTATATATTTCAAAAGGCCCGTCATGAATCTCTTGCGTTAGCGCCACAGCGGATTCAATAATTACATCGGCCGATTCCATCATTTTGGCGATACGCGTTGATCGTTCCATAACGGAGATAGAATCGGCGACGGCAATACCGACCATGCCGCCGCCGATCAATTGCGGGATGGTTACCAAAACAGGTATGTTATTTTTGCTGCCGGCGCCGAGCATGGTGTACGGATCGGCTCCTTTGCCGGCGATGGTTTCAAAAGGAACGCCTTTTGATTTAGCGATTAACATAATTTCCTTGGCCAGTTTTTCACTGCGCAGCCCCATAGGATAGGCCATGTTTCCAGCTGCTTTTATAATAATATCCCCTGGAAGAGACATTGTATTGTCAATAAGCGTCGTGTCAATCGGCATTTCATTTTTGATCTCTTCCATCAAATCATCGGACATAATAGTAACTTCAAAAATATCTCCGCGAGGCAGAATTTCTTTTGTAAAACCGAGCTTTCTCCCATCAACGCGCTTAACCTTGTCAAGAGAACCGGCCATTTCATGTGCGATAACGGCGGAGCTCGTGGTTACGCCGTCAATGATGCCTTTATTAATCAATTCGGCGATCAATACGCTTACGCCTTCGTGGATATTCGGTCCGCTGCCCGTAACAACCACCACTTTGCCGTTGTCTTTTTTAGCCTCTTTAACGGCCGATACGGATTGCTCCAGACGCTCTTTGGTCTCTTGAGGCAGATTTTGATATAATGTTGCGATTTTATCTCTATTCATTATTTTTGCTCCTATAATAATTAATCGCCTTTCGTAATCCAATTGCTGCTTATGCTTACGTGTTTTATGGATTTCCCCGGATTTTTCCCGTTGTTGTATGTATAGGTCATATGGATTAATCCGTCTTGTGTCTGAATTACCGAGGGATAATGATAAGCGCCGCCTTTATGTTTTTCAATATGACGTTTCCATTTCCAGGTTTTTCCTTCATTATCGGAGAGAGCGGCGCATAAAGAATTGCGCCCCTCCTCCGTATCATTATAAACCATAACCCAGTTGCCGTCGTGCAAAGCAATAACCTCTAAGCTGGAATTGGGATTGGGGATATCGCTGTAAGTTGCGGGCGTCCACGTTTCTCCGTCATCTTCGGAGTAACTGACCAAAACGCGTTTACGCCGGTTTGATTCTCCTTCTTCGCGCATATAAGCCACCAGATCGCCGTTTTTTTTGCGCACCACCGACGGTTGATTAATCAAAGCGCCGTTAATGGGTGAACTTGCCCGCCATGTTTCACCCCCGTCATCGGAGATAGCCATTATGCCTACATAAAAACCGTCGGAATAGAGGGGTAAAATAATTCGTCCGTTCGGCAGCGTTTGAGCGTGGGTTCTGGGCATCCATCCTTTTTGGCGTTTTTCCATATCTTTTGCCGCTTCGATCAATTGATCCATTGCGCTTGTTGTATATCCCCCAAAATCAGCGTCAAGGGCCGGCATATCGGGTATACGCGCTTTATAGCCCTCTTCTAAAGCTCTTACGAATTTATCTCCCGGTTTGAGAATAATATCATCCTGCCATTGCCAGTGCGGCGCGCCGGGGCCGTTATAATCAACGGACCTTTTACAGCGTAATAAAGAGTTTTCCCAGTGGTTGGAAAGCACGGCAATCCAAAAGAGATGCAGTCGTTTTTTTGCATCGATAAAAATAACCGGATTGCAATCGGGAATTTTCGGCGTATCCGCCATTAAAAATGGCGTTTCCCACTTGTCTGATCCGCTTTTTAAACGTGAACCCTGAATGACCACATCGGATTGCGTCCGTTCTCCGGAGCCGTAAAACCAAACGGCTAGAAGATCGCCGTTCGGCGTTTCAACAATGGAGCTTGAGTGCACATGTTTATTCTGTAATGGGAAAATAAGTTCTTGCTTATAATCGGATTGTGCGGCGAGATTGAGAATATAAACAGCATTTAAAATAACGGCATAGAATGTAAGTTTTCTCATAATGACCTCATTGGCATTTGAATGATACTTTTTGAAAACTTAATTAATAATATCGCTTTATCCAAAATATTTGAATTAAATGTTCTATAATTTAGACAGTAAAAAAAAATAATGCTACTTGAATATGAACATAAAAATATGGTATATTAACTCATTTGTTAAAATAGTTGTATAATTATGTAAAAATAATGGTAAACCATATATGAATTTAATGGTTGAAAAAATATTTCTTCCGCAGCAACACTCATTTAATGTCCGCAAAATTACTCTCGGCGAACATACGGCGCCGATTCATTCCCATGACAATTATGAATTGAATTATGTAAAAACCGGTTGGGGGCGGCGCTTTGTGGGGAATCATTTTTCGGATTTTAATGAAGGCGATCTTGTTCTTTTAGGCCCGAATCTACCGCACGGCTGGCAGATTGAGGGTAAAAACAATCCAGGAGCGCCTCAAAGTATAGTTCTTCATTTTCACGAGAATTTCTTTAAAGATAATTTTTTTAAAGCGCCGGAATTGGAAAGTGTTAATAACTTATTAAAAAAATCGGCGCAGGGAATTTTCTTTGGTGGGCAACAAGTTCGGCAAATAGCGCGATTATTGCAATTAATGACCTTGCCTAAAATAAAAAATACAAGACGAGGCGGGCTAAAACGGGTAATCCATTTATTGCAAATTTTCGAAAAACTGTTAAATGTAAAAGATTTTGAATATTTATCTATTCAGGGTTATCTTAATTCCGAACAGAAAGCGAGTTTTGAAAAGATGCAGAAAATTTATAAATATATTATGAGCAATTTTAAAAATGATATTGCTCTTAAGGATGTTTCCTATACGGTAAATTTATCCCCAGGTTCATTTTGTCGATATTTTAAAAAGCAAACTTCCCGCACATTTTTTGATTATTTGAAGGAAGTGCGTATAGGTTACGCCTGTAAGCAGTTAATGGAAACATCAAAATCCGTTTCTGCAATCTGTTATGAGAGCGGTTATAATAATCTCAGTCATTTTAACAATCAGTTTAAGGATATAAAAAAAATGAGCCCGGGCCGGTTTCGTAAAATCATGCAAACGACAAAAAATACTATTTAGGGGGGAAGGAGGGCGTATGCGTATCATTAAAGGCGTTTCATTATTATTGCTTTTAGCGATAATGATTTCTTCAGCAAACGCATCTGTATTAAAAGGACAAGCCGCTGAAATTATTATTACCCCGCCCCTAAAAATCAGCTATACGCTTGGAGGTTACGGAGAGCGTATGAGTAAACCGGCGCAAGGTATTCACGATAATATCAGAGCCAAAGCGCTTATTTTAGATGACGGCAAAAAACATTATGCCGTTATTACGATGGATGTTTTGGGTTTTCCGCCGAACGTTAAAACACAAATTATTGATAGATTGAATATGAAAGAGCGTTGGAAGGAAGAAAATATTTTATTGTTGCCCAGTCATGTCCACGCCAGTTTGGAAATGTTTGCGCT
>CAYRJN010000074.1:0-17229 GCA_964424545.1 uncultured Calditrichaceae bacterium | reverse complement strand
ACCCTCATGCCAAAGGGCTCCATTCTTAAAATTCCCGATTCGTTATGGAACTCACCCCTTTGGGGCGGCATGCTGGCCAGCGCGGCTTTACGTGGCCTACGCGTATTTATCATAGCACCTTCATTAGAGTGCGCCCCAAGCGCCGGCGCGCCGCAAATGTCGCGCGCTTATGAATTGTTAACCCGAAACATATTAATGGAAAAGTTATTTAAAGATGAAATCGCTTTTTCCGGAGGAATGCTTAAAACCGGCATCTACAACCCCAATGTGGATGTGGACGACATTCGCGGCAAAGTGCGAATCATCAATAAGAATTTTAAAAAATATAAATTTTTGCGCGACTTGTACCATTTCGATCCTTCCGTTTATGCGGTATTGGCCGATACTGTTTCGATGTTTAAAAATTATTCCATAAAACGATTGATTAAAGAGAAAGAGATACGCAGACCGAAACTACATTCCAAAGCGCAATTTTTCACCTCTTCTCAAGGTTGGGAAAAACTGCTCGTTAAACCGGGATGGGCCGAAGTAATCCGTTTATATATCTTACAGGAAACGGAACATACGAGAAACGAACAGGCTTATTATGACGTAAAAAAAGCCGCAAACGATCTGATAAAAACGGCCACGCCCATGATCCTCGATTTCTATTCGGCGCTGACGCCCGAAGAGCAGGACCAGGCCGTATATTATCTGACTGTCGGTTCGCAAAATGAAGATTATCGCGGCGTTATGTTAGACGGCGAAGCCCTTTTTGTTGTGTCGGGGTTCGGCAGCCTATACGGACTTATCGACTTTGCCAGCATTATGGGGCTATGCGACTGGATGGACAGCATCGAACAGCTCAATAAAGTTATACCACCGCCCGAAGAATGGGGACGACGACTGGCAAGAGCTATTAAAATAGCGTTATAACAATCGTTTTTACACAGTTTTATGAACATAGCTTTACAAAGAATATAACTTTGCAAAGTGATTAATGAAAATAGTGCGAGTAGAATCGCCAACGTATAATTCGCCGATGAATCGAAGGAGCCGAATCATGAATAGGAAGATTCAGATTCCCGATAAAAACGTTCGGGAATGAGTAGTGAATGTGATTGCGGAATGACAAATTGTGGGGGGGGGAAAGGAATAAACGCCGACGCTTGTCATTCCTTCGAAAGAGGGAATCTAAAATTGTGTACATATAAAAAATATTCTAAAAATAATATTGAAAATACTCCAAACAGGTTGGTTTTTAGAATCCCTGTACAATAACTTAAGTGGAATGAATAGTTTATGAAATTTAGAAATAAATATATCCTGTTTCAGATTATCAGCTGGATCATCGCTTATAATCTATTTGTTCTTATATTTGAAGTTGGCGTTAATCGTTGGGCGATTGATAATATCGTTCGCGAAAATATTTCAATTTGGCAACAAATGTTGATTTTCAGTGTTGTCGCCGTGATAATCGGCATGTTGTTAGGATTAATCGATTCGTTTGTTAATAAAAAAGAATTTAGCAACCATTCTCTCTTCTATCTCTTTTCGCTCAAGTTTTTTCTCTATTTTATCTCCATAACCGTTATTTTTATTATTTTGGTTATCTATTCGATTAATATGAATTATAACCGTATGCAAATTGACGCCATCGAACAAAATCTAAAAACAGCCATTATCAGAATTTATGTTGTCTTTTTTATTTATTCTATGGTTGTCAGTTTGTTGATTAATTTTATTAACGAAATGAAGAAGAAGTTCGGACCCGGCTATTTGCTGCCGCTTTTTCTCGGCAAATATTCCAAACCGGTTGTGGAAGAACGCATATTTCTTTTTATCGATTTAAAATCATCCACAACTTATGCGGAAGAATTGGGACATATTAAATACAGTCTTCTTATACAAGATTGTTTTTATGAATTAAACAAAATCATTTACGATTATGAGGCTGAAATTTATCAATACGTAGGCGACGAAGCCGTTATTACATGGAAATCGACGGTAGGTTTAAAAAAATTAAACGCTATTTTATTCTTTTTCCGTTTTGACCATTTGATTAGAGAGAGAAAAGATTATTTTAAATATAATTATGGACTGCTGCCGGAATTTAAAGCCGGATTAAATATGGGAACCGTAACCGCTACTGAAGTAGGCAATATAAAAAGAGAGATTGCCTATCATGGCGACGCAATTAATACCGCGGCAAGAATACAAAGCCTATGCAATCAATATAACACCCATTTTTTAACCTCCGAAAATATTCTAAACCGCATAGAATTGCCTGATAATTTTGAAAAGATATTCATCGGCCCCGTTACATTGAAAGGCAAAAGTATACCGGTTAAATTGTACAGCATAAGAGAAAAAGACGAAAATGAATTTCACCATAAGTGAACAGCGGAGTTATATGAGGAAAATAGGACTTTTAATCATCTTTATTTTATATAATACATCTTTTTCCCAAGACACCCAATATTGGTCTCAGCAATACGGAACCAATTCATTTTATCTCGGAGGGGCTGTTATCGGCAGTATACTCGATTTGAGCGCAACCTATTATAATCCGGGAGCAATCGCTTTGATGAAAAATCCGGAATTTATTACCGGCTCCAAAAGTGTTTCTCTTACTCGCTTTCGATTTAAGGACGGAGGTGGAAACGGCCATGATTTTAAATCTTTACGCGGGGATACGCCGCCCGATTTATTTGCCGGTTTATTTTCTTTCAGCCAAGACCCGAAAGATCGACTGGTCTATTCAATATTAGTGAGAAAACGTATGAAATTCAGAGTATACGCTTCTGCGAACGACTTACGAGACATTGCAACGGCCGGTCCTGGAAACGATCAATACTCCGGAATGAGCCAAATTGGATGGGATGTTAACGAAACATGGATGGGACTCACTTATTCTAAATTGCTTGGCAAAAATGTCGGTTTTGGCTTAACGCAATATTTCTGCTACTTTGGGCTCTATACCGGATTTGACATTGACTCGCAAGCATTAACCGACGATCATTCTATACCGTTAACCCACTTAACTCAATTTATAAACAGCTATAATATCAGAACATTATCAAAATTCGGCCTTTTTTTTAATTATTCGCCCGTAAAATACGGATTAACAATCACTCTACCCAGTATAAATCTATTTGGGTTCGGCGATTATTATGTAAATGAAACTTTTATTGATCAAAATGGGTCAAGTTTGAATAATGACACGAACTATATGGATGCCTATTTTATCAAAGATGTAAAAGCAAATTATCCGTCTTCATGGACAATCGGAGCCGGTTCTTCTTTTAAGTTTAACAATTCACAGGTTCATTTCAGTATAGAATGGTTTGCAAAAGTTAAACCTTTTAACCATTTGGAATTACCCGAAATAATAAACAAAACAACGGGAGAAAAGGAACAACTATCCTTAATGCAAGAATATAAGTCGGTAACCAACGTCGGTTTAGGCTGGGAACATATTTTTAACAACCATTTTTCTTTATTCGGCGGCGCCACAACAAATTTTACCTCTACGCCTCCAGGGTCGTTTACCAGTATTTCTCTATCGGATTGGGATATCTATCAAATTACGATCGGTACGGTATTTTCATATAAATGGCTCAATATGAATACCGGCCTTATGTACGCTTTCGGTAAAGAAAAAGCACAACAAATTATTAACTACCCTACCGCCTCTTTAGAGAATAATTTGCTTGGCAATATAACCATGGCAAATATTGACTACAAAAGCCTAAAATTAGTTCTCGGATTTTCTCTAAAGCTCTTTACCGAATCAAAAAAAAAGCGAAAGCAAAAAAATAGAAATCGTATGTAGATCTATCCTCAATCTAATCAAAACAAGTCGGAATCGCTTTTGTTGGCGCACATAAAACAGCTTTAAAAATTAATTGCAATGTATTTATAAAACAACAAAATAAAATAATCAATAGATTTTACTTGGCTCTACTGGGTTTCTTGTGGGTAAAGTTCCAATTTACCAAGGAAAAACAGTAGAGCCTAAATTTTAAGGTTTCCATTGCATGCCTTTGGAATTATTTAGCGGTTTAAAAAGACTTTATAAAAATAAGATTCTTATCATGTATTCTTATGGAACAATTTAAGATGCCGAAGTATATTTTGCAAAGACAAAAAAATTTTAATTATCCCAATTCGGGACAATCCGGCATATAAACTCATCTCAGGTGTGGGGATGTGCCACCGGAATCAAACAGGCATCATTCTCTGATAAATCGGAGTATAACAGCTATGTAACATTTTCTGACGATTTATTCCGAAACTTAGAAAAACCAATCCCCTTGCCTTTTAATCATGACGGTACATTCCGATGTTTTATGCTTAGGGCAAACATCTATCGAGATTTCCCAAAACTAAAAAAAAATTCATTTTAAGCTTTGCAAAAATGTAATTAATATACTATATTAAAGTTTTCCGAGAATCAATTTATGGTAAAATAAAACCAACACTGCAAAATAAAACTAAATCGACCATATTTTGCCTTTTTACTACTGTTCAGGTGGCGGACATATGATATAATGGAATTCTCGTCTTTAGTGTTATTTCGACCGGATTAGTAATACTTTTTATCGCTTATGTAGTGGAGAAATCTTAAGGTTATAGCATCCTCCTTAAAACAGACGATTTAAGTTGTATTTTACTTTTAAGATTTCTCGACTTCGCTCGTGGAACATCCCGACGAGTCGAGGAAATGACAAAATTAAAAAATAATATTGAAACTGTTCGAAATAGATTATTTTTTGAAATTTCTGTAGAATCAAATAAAAGAAGAATGTAAAATGAAAAAAGTCATATATAGTTTATTTTTAGCTTTATTTCTTATAAGTTGTAATTTTTATACAAAAACGCCGGTTATATCAATAGAAACATCACAAGGCGTAACTATAAAAAACAACTTATATTTCATGATAAATTATAAATTATTTGTCAGACCAATCGGAATTGCAACAATTCCAGATGGAGGAAAAAGTAAAATATTAAATAATGAATATTTTATTATGGAATATCAAAAGAATGAAAAACTGCTAAAAACTGTGTCATCAATTATTGTTAAGAAAAAAGATTTAATGATAAGCAGTTTAAAATTATCAAAAGAAGGAAATATTATTAATTTTTTAGTTTCTTATAGTGTCCAAGATCCGTCACGGTCTATTTGGGGTGAAAATCTTTATAAACTGAATATTGAAAACAGAAATATAAAAATTATTCCTAACTATAAAGGTGATTTTAACCCAATGAAAAAATCCGAACTAATAAAGAGAAGAGAGATAAACAAACTTTTTAATTATGTTTTTGACTATCCTAAGATTGGACTTAAGGACCCGTTGGATTACATTAAAAAAGACGACAAAACATTAAAAAATATTATACTCAAGAAGCAGGGTAATGAAAAATTTCGCATAGCTGTTTTAGGATACATTATTTCAAAGAAGAAATTCAAGTTGCTGGATGAGATAAAAGAAGAGAATAGCGATGAACAGACAAAGCAACTTATTGAAAAAGTTTTTCAGGTGATGAATAGGGATTATGCGCCGTCAAAGGTATCTAAAATAGGGCATTCATCAGTCGGGCTTTGAATATGACAATTAACCATTAAATGTTTTAAGGCTTTTCTTATCTGTTTTAATTCCCTGATTTTTTCTTCTACAACGTTTATCTTGGTTTGTGCCATTTCTCTCACTTCATTACAGGTAGATTGGGCGCTCACCCGCAATTCCAGCAGCTCCTTGATCTCTTTTAACGTAAAGCCGTGTTCTTTGGCCATTTTAATAAACGTCAAACGTTTCAAATCGTCTTCCGTATATTGGCGATAACCGCCGACTGTTCTGGCAGGAGGGGGAAGCAAACCTTTTCGTTCATAATAACGTATCGTTTCGCTGATTACCCCGCCCTTTACCGCTAATTGACTCGTTGTAAATATTTTCATAATGAAGCCTCTTCTTAGATAATTTCATGCCAAAAAAATACGGATTGCGTAATAAACAATCCGTATCCGGTTCTCCCCCGCAGGCATTCCGCCGTTGCGGATTGCCTTTTTCCTTAATCTTTTAAATCGACGTTCTTATTTTTTTGTCGGCTTGCCGTTTTTTTTAACGGATTGTTCACATTACAGCATTCCAAACGTTCATAACCGAATTCTTTACGATTTGCCTGAGCCATGCGCTCTAACCATTTTATAAATTTTGATTGTTTCATACTTTGTTCTCCTTTTTTATCGGTTAGACGAAGCGAGCTCAAATTCCTTACAGAAATTTTTAATGGCATTCTGCGTCTAAGCCTTGCGAGCAGCATCCGCCGCCGTGGCAATCGGGCGCTTTCCCCGACTTCAAATCGTTAGCTTTATTTTTAGCCCGGAATATTAAAAATCCCGATGCGGCTACAAGTACGATGCTCAAAATGAGCGTTTGCAAAAAACTACTCATCACACCCTCCCCTTTAAATTGTCGGGCAGCCGCAGGTGCAATTCTTCCCGGACTGCCCTCGAAAGTCCGTAACGGACTGTTCTTATTTAATTAATACCATCTTATTTACCGAACTCCTGTTGCCGGTCTGTAATTTGTAATAATAGGTTCCCGATGGCAGCGATTTTGCATTAAACTCCACTTTATGGATACCGCCGTTCATTTTACCGTTTACCAGTACGGCAACCTGCTGTCCTAAGGCATTATAAACGGTCAGCTTCACTTCGCTATCTTGTGGTAACTGATACGTAATGACGGTTACAGGATTAAAAGGATTAGGATAATTTTGCTCCAATACAAATCCTTCTGTAATATTTCTATTCTGAGTTTTTAAAGCTGTAACAGAATGCTGACCGCTTAGGATAACAAAATTACTAACTTCATCGCTGGTAAAAGTTACAATATTATTGGTCTGGTCAACCACTGCATTTGTGACGGTAACCCAGGTATTATTATAGTCATCCCAATATTTTACTTCGATTGTAGATTCATTAATTTGCTCACCTTCAAGCTGAATATCGCTATAATGTAATGAAAAATCAACATCCGAACGCATGGTCATATGTCCGCCGTTCATACCGTCCATCCACATATTATTATTGCCGTCAGGATTAAACATGCCTATTTCGTAACCGGCAAGGATATCCATATTTTCTTCATCCGGGATACTCTGTGGAAGAACTTCTAAAATCTGGCAAAAGATACTATCACTCATCATACCGCCGTCATGTTCATGACGCTGTCCCATTCCACCGCCCCATCCCGGACGAATATAGATACCGTCAAGAGAATCAAACGGTGAATGAAAATAACGTCCTTCCGTCATATTGTTGTCAATCCAGCCGCCGCCGAAGTGCATACCGAAATTTCCTGAATCACGCCAGGTTTCTCCGTTCAATTCATATACAACCAGCATGGGAATGTCGTGCATCGCCATTTCGCCGCCTTTAACCTGTACCATTATCCCGTCAACGGGTCTTTCCGCTCCGCTTTCCGGTTCATACCATGGCGGGCCGAAATTAAGGTAATAATCCGGCAGGCTATCGCTGTCTGTGTCAAGATAATAAATTGTATAGATAAACGTTGTATCGGTTATAACCACACCGCTTAACTCTTTTGTTTTTACGGAATCGTGCATCCAGCCGAACGCATAGCCCATGCCGTTATGGTGTCCTGTTTCACTGTCATGTCCACCCATCATATTCCATGTTGCTTCAGTCGGGTTGCGCCAAAAATTCCCGTTAATTTCATAAACGACAATTAGCTGTAAATCTTTGTGATCGGTTGGCGCGGCGCCGCCCCTGATTGTAATTTACTCCCCATTAATCGGTCGAACAGCTTCACTGCTGTCAGGATTATACCAATAAGGTCCAAAATTCAATTGATATTCTGCCGTACCGTCGCCGTCCTCATCAAGATAATATAGGCCGTGTCCCATTATTGAACTATCCACAACAGCCGTACCGGAAACCGATATATCCTGTAAAGAATCAGGATGAAAATGCCCTCCATTATTATAGCCCATTTGCGCATTGACTATGAACGGCATCATCATACTTAAGTATATAAACTTGCTTAATAATTTGGAAAGTCTCATTATTCCCCCTAAGAGTTGTTTATTGTTTGTTATTAACTAAATATGAAATAAAGCTATTTAGTTTTTTTATTATTTTTTGTATGTGAAATATGTTCATCTTTATTAAGTTCACAGCATTCCAATTTACGACCTTTACCGAACTGTTTTTCATTTGATTCGGCTAAGCTCTCAAGCCATTTTTTAAATTTACTCTTAAACATTATGCACCCCCCTGTTATTAGTTTTCAAATTTCAAAAAACGGGCGTTAATAGCTACAATAACCGTACTCAAAGACATCAAAACCGCGCCCATTGCCGGGCTAAGGATGATTCCGTAACTATACAATACTCCGGCGGCGAGAGGAATAGCGAACGCATTATAACCGGTTGCCCATATTAAATTCTGTGTCATTTTTTTATACGTAGCCTTTGCCAGTCCGATAGCAGATGAGACATCCATAGGATTACTGCGTACTAAAATGATATCCGCTGTTTCTATGGCCACATCCGTTCCGGCGCCAACGGCAATACCCACATCAGCCTGCGCTAAGGCAGGAGCGTCGTTTACGCCGTCACCGGTCATCCCGACAATCCAGCCGCGCGCTTGTATTTCTTTAACCTTTTCAGCTTTTTCGTGCGGTAAAACTTCGGCAATATGTTCATCCAATTCCAGTTCGTCTGCAACCCATTGTGCTACCAGCCTGTTGTCACCGGTCAGCATCATGGTATGGATACCCATCTCTTTAAATCGTTTAACGGCATCTCTTGATTCCGGTCTGATTACATCCGCCAAAGCAATAGCGCCTTTTAACTGATCATTAATAAGTACAAAAACAACGGTTTTTCCCTGAGCGCTTAACTGAACAATACGATCATCATTAACTTCTATGGCTGCTTCACGCAGATAACAAGGGCTAACCACCATTATTTTCTGCCCGTTAACCGTTCCTTCGGCGCCTTTTCCAGGTATCGCTTTAAAATCGGCTACGGTATAGTTTTCTTTTTTTGAATTAACAATCCCCTGGGCGATCGGGTGTTCGGAATGGACTTCAACAGCCGCGGCAATATCAACTAATTCATTAACAGAAAGTTCATTGTCAAACACGATTGTATCGCTGATGCCGAATTTTCCCAGTGTCAGTGTTCCCGTTTTATCAAAGATAATTGCCTGCAGGTTCCGAGCCTGCTCAAAGGCGCCCCGGTTGCGAATTAATAAGCCGTTCTTTGCCGATAATGCTGTAGATACGGCAACAACAAGAGGAACAGCCAGACCCAGAGCGTGAGGACAAGTGATTACCATAACCGTAACGGTTCTTTCGAGAGCAAAGGCAAAATCCTGATACATAATCGCTAACCATACAAATAAGGTCAATCCGCCGGCGCCAATAGCAATTAAGGTCAGCCAAAATGCCGCACGGTTTGCCAAATCCTGTGTTTTGGATTTACTTTCCTGCGCTTGACGCACCAGATCGATTACCTGCGATAGAAAAGAATCTTTACCTGTTTTTTCTACTTTTACGGTTAACGAGCCTTCTCCGTTTATCGCGCCGCCGATCACTTTACTGTCGCTGTTTTTAAATACAGGTTTTGATTCACCGGTAAGCATGGCTTCATTTACGGATGATTGTCCATCGACAACAACACCGTCCACCGGAATTTTTTCTCCGGGTTTTACCAATACAAGATCGCCGCTTTTAAGTTCATCTAATGCTGTTTCAACAATCGAACCATCTTCTGATATTCTGTGAGCATCCGATGGCATCAGTTCAGCCAAGGCTTCTAAAGCCCGCGATGCCCCCATAACAGATTTCATTTCAATCCAGTGTCCCACCAGCATAATATCGATTAAAGTAGCAAGTTCCCAGAAAAATATTTTACCGCCAAGGCCGAAAACAACCGCGCTGCTATAGATATAGGCAACGCTGACTGCAAGAGCAATCAATGTCATCATTCCGGGAGTTTTTTTGCGCAGTTCCTCTATCATTCCTTTTAAGAACGGCCAGCCGCCGTAAAAGAAAATAACGCTGGAAATGACAAAAGCCAACAGCAGGTCACCGCTGAACCGTATGGAATCTCCCAGTCCCAATATTTTTTGAATCATTGGCGAAAGCAACAATATCGGCACGGTCAGAACCAGCGAAATCCAAAATCTTTTACGAAAATCCCGCACCATGTGCGCATGATGGTCATGATGGTCATAATTTTTATGGGAAGCTTTCCCGTGATTGATGGTCATAATTTTTATGGGAAGCTTTCCCGTGATTATGGTGGTCGTGTTCGTGATGATCATGTCCCGTCGAAGTCATTTTCATGGAATCGTGTCCCCTTCCCTTCATTTTATGTCCGCCGCTTTCCGCATGATTATGATCGTTATGTTCGCGCATCTTTCCCCCCTTGCTTTTATGGAAAGTATAAAAGGAGAATCGGTTTATCATTACCGTTCTCCTTTATCGGTTAATATTTAATTCAAAGAAGATCGTTTTTCATACGGTCAAACTCTTCCTTGCTTATATCGCCTCTGGCGTAGCGCTGCTTCAAAATATCAAGCGCCGAAGGATTATTCTCACTATTGCCGCCATAACTTCCTACCCTGCCGCGAAGCACTAGGTATCCACCAATGATCAGCGCCAGCCAGATAACCCAGCCGAAACCCATTCCAAATCCAAAATTACCCATCATAATAGCACCTCTTTTCTATAAATTTCTAATAGCGTTTTGCAATTTTTCGCCGATCTGTTCGGCTACTCGATTTAATTTCTCATTGCCGACGGAAATCATCGACTGCACCGGATTCACTGCGGCAATTTCAACCTTACCCTCGGCTATTTCCTGAACAACAACATTACAAGGCAGAAGTGTACCTATCTTATCTTCCGCTTCCAGAGCTCTGATTGCAAAAGGTGGATTGCAGGCGCCGAGAATACGGTATTTGCGGAAATCGATACCCAGCTTCTTTTTTAAAGCGCCCTGAATATTGATGTCGGCGAGAACGCCGAAGCCTTCTTTTTGTAATTCTTCGCTTACGCGTTCGATCACTTTTTCAAAATCATCATTTACTGTTTTTGCGTAATAATAACTCATTTTCAAACTCCTTGCTTTTTTTAAATCTCTTTTATCGTTTATCTTTGCTTGTTTATACTTCAAACAACGTGCCACTTTTTAAAAGGCCGCGCCATAATATCCATATCATTATGTTTTTAAATAAGTTAACTTTTATTTTAGCAATTAGATTTAATAAATTGGGTAAACATAGTGTGGATTATTCTACAACTTGATGTAGAATAATATAGAAGTTAGAAGGATATTTTAATTTCTTAGGATAATAAAAATTTGAAATATGACTTCTTTTTTAGGGATCAAGGGAAAATATGAGCTGGAGATATAACTGATTTGATATTATAAACATGGTTCTTTCACATTTTTTTGAGTAGGTAAATTAAAACTCTACAGATACTTTTAATATTTTCGTAGTGAAATTATTGACTTTTATTACGAATAGGTATTTGCCCAATACACAAAACATCGAAATACACACTATAATTGCCATTTCGATCCCAAGGGATTGAAAGGGGAACCTAAATATCTACTATTGCCCAAAAGCAGATGATTTTAGATCGCTTTTTCATTTAACATTTCTCTAGCGCAGAGGCAGGGTTAAAGTGACAGCGCCTGCATTCTTTAAACGTTCCATGCAGACTCATGCTAATCGGCGCTAAACTATTTTTAAAAGGACAATAGAGTATTTTTCATTTAGGCACTGTTTTTGGATAATTTTCGTGGGATGGTTTTATATACTTTTTAAGAACAGATTTTATGTTTTTACAATCGGCAAATAAGTTATACACAGCGCAAAGGCTGCAATCCGCATCACCGCAAATTGAATTTTCACTTTTTACAACCCAACAAGGCGCTTCCATATTATTATACGCCGGACATTTTTGTCTGTCTTCCATAGAACATTTTTTAATTTCCCAGCACGGCAAAACAGAAAGAACCATTCTGATACCTGCCAAATTTATTCCTTTTTGCGTTATCATTTCACGAATACAGGCAATCCTGAGAATATCTCCAGAAGTAAACGAGCGATGATTCCCTTTACTTTTTTTAGGAAGAATCAAACCTTCGTTTTCATATAACCGTAAAGTGGCAACGGAGATATTAAACATTTTTGCCACAAAGCCTATGGGATATAATAAAGAATCATCTAATACCATATTCAAACCTGTAGATATTTTATTTAACCGATAATTCGAAGAAGGCACACGCTAAAATTTATCTCATTTTACATCACCCAATTTGTGTATCGGATAAATGTGCGCAGAGAGTTGGAAAAACAAGAAATAAACCTGGGTGTAAGTTTTTTAAAATAAATGAAAAAGTCCCCGCATAAATAATTCTGCAGGGACTTTAAATTCGGACCCGATTAAGTGAAAAGTATGGGACCGCCGGCAGCATTATCATAGAACTCGCCTACTGTCAGCACGCCGCCAACCTGATCAACAAGGTCCTCTTTTTGCAACTTGAACATATCCATCGCCAGTTTACAAGCATAAATGTTCCCCCCCGCATCGCTGATCATCTCCAAAAACTCGTCCACCGGCGGAATGTCTAAGTTCTCCATCTCATTTTTCATAAGATGCGTTGCAAAATTGGATACACCGGGAAGAATCCCCAATAAAGTCGGAAAAGGCATGGTAATCGGCATTTTGAGCATCGGCATAGCCATATTTAAAGCCGTATTGCCCACTGTCGATACTCGCAATTTTTTTACCATTTTTTTTAACAGCGCATTTAAACCGAAAAAAGTGAAAAAAAGGTTTGCTTCAATCCCTTCCATTCTCGCGCCGTTTGCCATAATCAGCCCCGGATAAACGCCTTCCAAAGAGCCGTGGGCAACAATAATTGATACTTTTTTAATTCGTTCTTCAGACATTACTCCCCCTATTTTATTTAAACACAACCGTGCGGCTTACTTAGTCCGGCAATCCTTGCCGCTTTTTTAGCCGGTCCGCCCGGAAACAGTTCATAAAGCTCTTTGGTCGGAATACCGCCGGCATTTTTAATGCGACGAATTGAAGGGACTTGTCCTTTCTCTTTAAAATCCTCGCGCATAAAATTAATGACTTTCCAATGACCGTCCGTTAACGCCTCGATCCCCTCTTCTTTGGCGATGTCCGCAGCAATTTCTTCCGTCCAATCTTCCGGATTAGTTAAAAAATAATCTTCGTCCACTTGAACTTTTACTCCGCCGAAATCTTTTTCAGGCATAATTTCCCCCTTTTTACTTAAATTATTTATTTGCTTATATTACATTTGGTTATTTCCTGTTTTCGCCATATTTTTTACAAATTCGAGCGAAAAGGCCAATCCTTTTTTAACTTCAGGATCTCTTAACTGCTTAATCAATGAAAACATAGACACGTCATCTTTTACGATAACGTCCATTTTTTTGAAAAACTCCAAAGCATTATTGACGGAACCCAGCATATCCGGTTGCGTCATATTTTTTACCGTCGTCAAAATTGTTGTAATATTCTCACGCAAATGCCGTACGTCCTCAAGGCTGAAAGAAGTGACAATGGTATCCACAATTTTGAACGTTTCGCTGAAAAATTCAAAATATCCTTTTTTATCCAACTCATCCAAAGTTTTCAACAATTCATCAAAAGCCTGCTTTCCAAGCGGTTCCAGATCGCGCCACAGATCAGCGGCGCCTTCCACCTGCGTCAACATCTTGTTTAGATTACGCGTATTTCTTAATAATTTTTTACCCAAATGGATTAAATCATTGGTATCAAAATAGGGCGAAACATCTTCCAGCTCATCCACCGCCGCATCAAACATGTCCTTAACGATTAATGATAAATCATCTTTTAATTCTTGTATTTCTTTTTGATGCGCTCGGTATTCCCGCATTTGATCGGCAATAAAATCCAATTTTTGATTAATTTCCCTAATTTCTAATTCTACGTTTTTGTTTTCCATGATCATTGCCTCTTTTTACCGGCCATTGTCATTTGAGCTTCTATCGGGAGTTCAGCGCCTTTGAGCAACAGATTCCAATAAACCCAACGAAACGTCATTTTCCCCCAATGGTTCATTCTTGTTTCTTCAAGCAATGAAAAAGGCCCCACCCCGGGAAGTGGAAATTTCCCCGGCAACGGTTCAATATCATAATTAAAATCAATCAGAATTCCTTTTCCAAAACCAGACTCGATAAAGCAGTTTGCATGCCCGTCAAAAGCTTTTTTAAGAGCTCTTTTATCTATATAGCGTAAAATATTGTCAAACAGAACATCGGCTTCAAAATGAGCTACCGAACCGGCCTTTGAGCTCGGAAGATCGGTTGCATCGCCGATCACAAAAATATTTTCATGTTCTTTTGATTGCAGCGTCTCTTTATCCGTCGGTATAAAGTTAAGATCATCCCCCATACCGGAATCGGCAATTACCTGGGCCCCCATATTTGTTGGTATCGGGATCAGCAGATCATAATCCACGGCATTATCTTCCCAGTCAATGATTTTATTGTTTTTGTAATCCACGCGGGCAACCGAAAAATCGGGATGAATTTTTATATTTTTCTTTTCAAGAAATTGTCCCAAAAATTTGGAAGCTATAGGTTTTGTAAAAGCGCCAGGCAACGGTGTAACATATTCAATTTCCACTTTATCTCTAATGCCCTGTTCGGTAAAAAACCAATCGGCAAGAAAGACAAATTCCAGCGGTGCGACCGGACACTTTATGGGCATTTCAACAATGTTTAAAACTAATTTTCCGCCTTCCCAGTACTTTAAATAATTTCTTAAAGCCGTGGCGCCTTCAATAGTATAAAAATCAAAAATATTCTTATACCAGGCATCCTCTTTCATTCCGTCGGTTTCTTCCGGATGCACCTGCGTTCCGGTTGCAATAATCATTAAATCGTACTGAAGAACTTTTCCATTTTTCAATTTCACCCGATTCTTATCGGGCTCTATTAATTCTATCTTAGAAATTATAACGTCCACGCCTGACGGAAAAAAATCATGCTTTGCTTTTTTAACGTCGTCCGGACCGTAAATCCCAAAAGGTATAAATAAAAATCCCGGTTGATAGTAGTGCGTTTCATACTCATCCACCAGCGTAATTCTCCATTCGTTTTTATTCAATACAGGCGCTAATTTATTGACCATCATCGTTCCGGCCGTTCCCCCGCCCAGGATTAATAACCGCTTCATACTAAATCCTTTCGTTATATAAATTATTTCTTATGCCCAAAAATCAACTCTTTAAGCTTATCACAATTAAATTCAATTTTATAAACCGGACAAGAACGACAATCTTCCATCCTGCATTTTATACCTTTATTGGAAGCGCTCCAGCATGGACCGATCGCATCGTAATAAGCCGGACAATTGCGGCAGTCCGTATCCAACCCGCCTTTGAACTCCCAACAGGGGATAAAGGACATAATCCGTTTAATACCCTGAATATTTATCCCTCTTTCGGTAATCATCCTGCGCACACATTGCAGCCTCTCCAAATCATGCTGTGAAAACAAGCGATGTCCGTTCTCGCCTTTAAAAGGCAACACCAAACCTTCCTGCTCATATAAACGAACGGTTTGTACGGCAATATTAAGTTTTTTAGCCACTATGCCGATCGATAATACCGGTTCATATTTATCTACTTTTTTCATTATTTACCTACATAAATACATGTAGCTAATCTACATTTTAAAATGTAGCTATGCAAGCGTAATGCCATTTTTTTCAATATTTTTAAGTTCTTGTTTTTTATATGGTATCCCCGATTTATATTCAAACCGTAATTTTTATTTGCGATAGTTCTTTACAATATTTTATCAAAATTAAGAAATTAGACTCTTCAATTTCCACCAAGCACTAACAAAAAAAACGTCGAAATAAAATATCTTTCAGTACTGTTTCACCGCATTTCGAGTCGTCGATATCACTTTTTCTTCGCAGACCTGATTGTGATAATCGACGAAAAATAACATTACCTTGCGCTCGGCGCGCCGGACGACTTCTTTGTGACCTATTCATAGTACGAGACGTCTATCCGAAAAATATAGGCTAAGCGCCCTTGGAGAATGGGTATCGTATATTATCATGAATTTGTGTGCATCTGCAACGAGACAAAACAACCATCAAAAATTTTATAGCTCCGTTGTATTGCAATTCGCTCTCTTGCGTTAGAGAAAGACCTCATTCCGGATTAACCCATTACACAACGCGCTATTTATCGGGAGTTTATTTAAATGGAACAATACCCTATAATCTGGTAGGCTAAACATTAGAGCGGCAGTATAACAAAAGTCTTTCCCAAATAATTTCGATAGGATTTTTTTATCATCGAACAATTGACATGTCTTGAGTATCAACGGAGCCTGCTTTTAAAACTAACGACTAAACCAGCGCCGTCCATCGAGAAATCAGGCGCTCAGTTATGGGGCGAGAACTGCGTTCGTTGTCATAACGCTCCATCTCCGGCCGCTTTCAACGACACGCAATGGGAAACCATCGGCAAACACATGCGGGTACGAGCCAACTTAACATCAAATGAGGTGGATAAAATTGTCGAATTTTTAAATATGGCAAATTAATATTTCACATAAATTGATAGCAACATAATTCCGAATCGCGGAGTTTCGAAGAAAATTTATAAAATCTTCACTTCGCGGTTCGTTTTTACTCACCAAATTTAACCTTATCTTTCGTAGCCGATCAACTTAAAACACAACTTTACATAACAAAAGGCATCTTCTTGGCTTCCAACTTCAGAACTCCTTACATCTCGCAAACTGAAGATTCGGCGGCTTTAGAGACGAGGCGAAAGGTTGTACCGGGAAAAATGGTTTCCGTCTCATTTAATAATTTCGTAATTTTATGTGTCGCTATATTATACCGTGGAGACGAAATTGAATTAATCTCTCGTGTAATACTTGTATTAAAAAAATTCCGATAGAAATCTAATATCGTATCACCGGCTTTTTCACCTTTAGTAAAAAAGCCTTTTATTTCATTCAAATTATTTATATATTTGTCCTGTAGCATATTTACCCCTTTTTTGGAATTGCTTTCTTATCATACTGTAATTTAATAATTTAGGTGGTAATATTCAGTCAAGTCTAAAATTATGTGTAAATTACTTCCTAACCCAGGACCCAGCGGG
>CAYRJN010000073.1:0-17253 GCA_964424545.1 uncultured Calditrichaceae bacterium | reverse complement strand
TCGGGAATGACAAAAAGGAGGAGAATATAGGAACGGAAACAAAAAAATCCAAAATTGTCATTCTCGGATAAATCGAAGAATCTAAAATACGGCCTATGTGAACGATGTAAAATTTCAAAATTGGGAATAATACAAAAATAAATGAAAATGTCCGAAATAGGTTGTTTTTTGAAATTCCTATACTAAAAAATAACAAATAAAGACAAATAAAATTAATTTTTTTGCAAACATACATTTTTCGATTTAAATTTACGCCGTCCGTTAGGGGTGTTTCTAAAAATGAAACTGAGAGCATACCCTTTGAACCTGATCCGGATAATACCGGCGAAGGAAAACGGTTAGAGAACCTTTTAATCCTCTATTATCCGCTTTTTCCAACCTGCCCAAATATCCGAGATCCGGTACGGATTTGATTCATTAAGTCTAACTTTAATATAGGAGATAAATCCGTATGCGCAGTTTATCTATACTCTTTTTGTTTACCGTTTATCTTTTTTCACAATCTATTGAAATAAAGGGATATATAACCGACAGCGAGACGCAAGAAGGACTCGGCGGCGCCAATATTTACGTTCCCGGAACCCATATCGGCGCTACTTCCGACAAAGACGGAACCTTCGTAATGACTTTCCCGAAAGAAGGCCTTTATACCATCCATGCAAACTATGTGGGCTATGCCCCCGCTAAAATACGATTTGATATAAAACAAGGAGCCATTCCCCAATTCATACGTTTTAAGCTTGTGCCGTTCATTTTAAAGGGACAAACCATTGTTGTAACCGAAACAAGGGCAAAAGAGGGCGTCACTCCGGCCGCTTTTAGCAATATGGATCGAAAAGACATTGATAACAAGCATGATTACGGCGATATCCCAATCTTAATAGACGACCTCCCTAACGTCTATTCTTTCTCTCTTAACGGCGACCCTTCCGGATATTCTTTCGTTAAAATACGCGGTTTTGACCAAAAACGTATCGGCGTGATGATTAATGATATACCCTTAAATGATCCCGAAGACCATCAAGTATATTGGGTTGATATGCCCGATTTCGCCGAAAGCGTGAACGATATTCAGGTACAGCGCGGCGTCGGAACATCCGTTTACGGTACATCCACCTTTGGCGGCTCTATCAATATCAATACGGACGTTCTTAGAAAAACAAGACAAATCAGCTCAAAAATCGGATTCGGCAGCTATAATACAAAAAAATTCAGCGCAGAATTTAATTCGGGTATAGTTAAGGATACCTATTCTTTTTACGCTCGTTTCTCTAAAATCACTTCCGACGGTTTTCGCGATAATTCCGGCTCGGATTCATGGGCTTATTACTTAAGCGCCGCCAAATACGGCGTCAATACGCTTACAAAACTCAATATTTACGGCGGCCCCGAATTAACCCATCCCGACTGGTACGGAATTCCCGATTATATTTTAAAAAACGATCGTACCTATAAATGGACGACCTACCAAAACGATATTGACAATTTTAACCAACCGCATTATGAGCTTATCAACGAATGGAATATTCTACCTTGGCTTAATTGGAAAAATACACTTTATCTTATCCATGGGGAAGGATATTATGAAGGTCTGAAAACCGCTAAAAAATTGCGTGATTTCGGCATGGATAATTTTGATACCAACGACCCCGATTTATTTGGAGATGACTCGCTGAAATATTATCTCAGCGATAATGATACGCTCGTTAAAAAGGATAATCAATATACTCTTATTCGTACTGATCTGGTACGACAGAAATGGGTTAAAAAGAATCAATACGGCTGGATTAGCCGCGCCAAAATGAATCTTTCAAACGGCGAGATGATGTTCGGTCTATCTGCTTACGGCTTTAACAGCGATCATGCGGGCTATGTAACTTGGGGCAAATATATCGCCAATCAATATGATCCCCCACAGGAATATTACGGCTATAACGGCAATAAAAAATACCTATCCTTCTATTTTAACTATCTATATAATTACAGCAAAAATTTCATATTGATGACCAATCTTTTATATGAATATAAAAAACAGGATTTTGCTCAAAAAGCAGTCGCCCTATACCAAGGCGATTTGGTAAATTCTTACGCATTAACCTATAACTTTCTTAGTCCGCGAATCGGTGCTACGTATAAATTTAACTCCTCTTTTAGCGCCTTTACCAACGCTTCGTATTCTGCGCTCGAACCTTCCGACGATGATCTTTACGATACATGGCAGGGACCGGACGATCTCGGCGTGCCCCCTTTATTCGCCAAAAGCGATACCATTCGCCAAAACGGACAAATTGTCCGCGTTGATTGGAGCGAGCCCTATGTAAAACCGGAAGAAGTGATCGATTTTGAACTCGGCGCAAGCTATTATACGAATCGTTATAGTTTCGGGTTAAATATTTATTATATGAAATTTATCAACGAAATTGTTGCGCTCGGCTCTGTGGATAAAGACGGCAATCCTATAAAAGGCAATGCAAAAGGCTCTGTCCACAGCGGCATTGAATTTACCGTCAAAGCCAGGATTAACCGATTTTTAAACATCAACGCTAATGTTTCATATAGTAAAAATTATTTTGAAAATTTTAAGTTAAATAACTGGGACGGTTCGAAAACCGATTTAGGCGGTAATACTATTGCCGGATTTCCCGGAATAATTGCAAATATCAGGCTATCGTCATATATTAGCAAATTATATAACGCCCTATCGATGCAATACATAGGGAAGCAATATCTTGATAATACACAAAATGAAGCGCGTATAATCAACCCGTACTTTTTGTTGAATTATCACCTTTCCTATACGCTTAAACCGCTGATGGGGCTGCCCTCGTTTCGTTTAACGCTGCGGATAAACAATTTATTAAACAGCGAATACGAAACAGCCGGTTATTATGACAGCTGGGAAAATGCAGCTTATTACTGGCCGGGCGCAGGACGAAATTTTTATGCATCAATACAGGTTATGTTATGAGTTTTGAAAAACCCGTCGCCATAATCGCCAACGGCGAACCCGAAAACGAACAACTGATTAAAGAGATCCTTAAGGACGTGCATACTATTATTGCCGCCGATGAAGGCGCGGACTTGTGCGCAAAACTGAAGATTGTTCCCAATATTATCATCGGAGATTTGGATTCTATCAGCACCAAAACAATGGAAAAATTTTCGGATTGCGAGGTCATTTATCGTCCGGATCAAAATACAAACGACCTAACCAAGGCTCTGGAACATGCCAAAACGTTATCGCCGAGTATTATAAAAATTATCGCCTTATGGGGCCGGCGCACCGACCATATAATCAGCAACCTGATTATTGCCAATTCATGGGATTCCGATATTCCCCTGTTAATTTTTGATAATTACGGAAAAATGTTTTTCCTTAATTCTGGAAAACATCGTTTTAAAGGTAAACCGGGCGAAACGATTTCCATGTTTTCACTCGGCGAGATAAAAAATCTTACTTTAAAAGGATTTCGTTATCCATTAGACAAAGCCTCTTTCTCGCCGTCCTTTAACGGATTAAGCAATATCTACGACAGCGGTTCGGTTACCATTGAATTTTCCAAGGGCAGGTTGATTGTTTATGAAGTTTTCCCCGAATGACGAATTGCTTTATAATTTCCTGCCGTTTCTTGTCTACCTCGCGCTTCTGCTTTATTTGGGATTCAGCGGACGAAACAAGGATTCGGATGAAAACGAGTACCTTTTAGGTAGTCGTTCTTTAACCCTGCCCGCCTTTGTCGCTACGCTTGTTGCAACCTGGTACGGCGGCATTCTCGGCGTAGGCGAGTTTGTCTATATTTACGGTATCTCTAATTGGGTTGTAATGGGACTGCCCTACTATTTTTTTGCTCTTCTTTTCGCTTGGATTCTTGCTCCCAAGATACGCAAAGCCGACAACTTTTCCATACCCGATATGTTTTACCGTAATTATAACCGCCCTGTAGGATTGTTGGGCAGTATTTTTATATTTATTATGATCTCTCCGGCTCCGTATATTTTAATGCTGGCCGTCTTATTGAAAATATTTCTTAATGTTTCGTTTATATGGAGTTTGATTATCGGAACGTTGTTTTCTATTGTTTATGTCTATAACGGCGGTTTTCGCTCCGTTGTAAAAACCGATATCTTACAGTTTTTCCTGATGTTTATCGCATTTATCATTCTGTTTATCTATTTAATCCGTTCCGATATTTCTCTTTTTGATCTGCCCGTCGCACTGGATAAAAAACATCTTAGTATTAACGGCGGACTATCCTGGCAAGAAATATTCGTATGGTTCAGTATCGCCAGTTGGACGTTTATCGATCCTGGATTTCATCAACGATGCGCCGCTGCAAAAACGCCGCAGACGGCTCGAAAGGCTATTATAATTTCGGTGGGGTTTTGGTTTGTGTTTGATATGCTTACAACCGCAAGCGGATTATATGCCGTCGTTTTGCTGCCCGATATTAACCCCTTGATGTCTTTCCCGCTATTGGCGCAAGCCGTTTTACCGCCTTTTTTTCAGGGCATTTTCTTTGTGGGGTTGACGGCAATTATCATGTCCACCGTTGATAGTTATACTTTCCTTTCCGCGCTTACCCTTGGCAGAGATATCATCGGGCATATATCTCTATGCGAAAAATTTAAGGACAAAAACATGCCCGTTAAAATCGGATTGCTTATATCGGCGGCTGCGGCCGTTTTGCTTATCTTGTTAATTCCTTCGGTAATAAAATTATGGTATACATTGGGCAGTTTATTTATTCCCGCTCTGTTACTGCCGCTACTCGGTAGTTATTTCGAAAAAATACGTATTTCCAATCGTTTAACGCTTTTTGCTATGACCGGCGGGTTTGTTATCTCTTTTGCTGCCTTTTTATGGGGAGAACTTCATCAGTTTGATAGTTTTGCCCAATACCTTTGGAATATCGAACCGTTTTTCCCTGGATTAATTTTTTCCATTTTGGTTTACTCCATGGCCATTTTAAAAAACCGGACTGTATAATCCTGTTTCCTCTTCTATTGCTCTACATAAAAAACTTATACAAAATTTTAAAAGCTAAATCGGATAATTCCCAACGAGTCGAATGAAATAGCTTCCATTGAAATTTTAGTTGGGCATAAAACTAATTGGTTACATTATGAACAAGGTTATTTGGCCTTTATCGATACGCGCATTGCAATGATCACTTCTGTTCCGTCCCGCCTAGGCGGAATCGAAAGAACAGTTAACTAAATTGAACTTTGAATTGGTTAATTGGAATACTTTATCATAATAAAAATCGGAGCATATTTCCGCAAATAATGATAAATTACTTTTTCCCTGTTGAAGAGATTACATTAAACGTAATAAATAGCCGTTTTTTACGATTCTTTTTATCATTAGTATAAACGCTAATCGTTTTCGTCCTTTGTCCCGGATGAATACCTGTTTCCACGGTTGTTTTTATTAAAGCGCTTTTGCCCGGTAAAATTGCTTCTGAACTCAGAAGTGCGGCCGTGCAGCCTCAGGAACTTTTTACTTTATAAATTTTTAGCGTATCGCTGCCGATGTTTGTAATTTTAAAGGTATGTTCGATTTTCATGTTGGCCGCCACCTCGCCGAAATCGAATTTTTCCTGATCCACTTTCAATTTGGCATTTTCCGAAACAGGCCCGACCTGCGATAAAAGCGCTGCCGTTATGAACAAAACGAAAACAAAAGCGTATTTTAATATCCTCATATCGCCCCCTTCAAATTAATAGTATAAGAATTTCAAAAAACAACATATTTCAACCATTTTCAATATTTATTTTAGAATATCTTTTGGATGCGCATAATTTTAGATTCCTTCTTTCGAAGGAATAACAAATGTTGGCGTTTATTCCTTCCAAGCTGTCATTCCGTAATCACGCCCATTTGTCATTCCCGAAAGTTTTTATCGGGAATCTAAATCATCTCTTTCGTTGCATTTAGATTCTCCGATTTATCTGAGAATGACACATCGACGACGCTCGCTTCGCATTTTCCATAAATCAATTTGCGAAGCTATGTTCTTATGGCTCACAGATTCAAAATAAGATAAAAAAATGATACTGTCAATGCTAAATTTATAAACATTCTGGAAAATGGATTTGACTTTATCTATAGCAAAGCATAGATTTCTTCATCTTTCATTCACACGGAGAAAATCAATGTTTAAGCTCACCTTATCTTTATTTATTGCCTTTTTTATACTTAGTTCATGTTCTACCGATAAAAATCCACAGCAAAAAAAGGATGATGAAAATTGGATATCACTTTTTAACGGTAAAAATCTTGACGGCTGGACAGTTAAAATTTCCGGGCATAAATTGAATGATAATTTTCAAAATACTTTCCGTGTCGAGAACGGCATTTTGAAGATTTCATACGATCAATACGATAAATTCGATGGTGAATTCGGTCATATTTTTTATAAGGAGAGCTTCTCTAATTATAAACTGCGTCTGGAATATCGGTTTGTCGGAGAACAGATAGAAGGCGGACCGAGTTGGGGATATCGCAACAACGGTATTATGCTGCACGGGCAATCTCCCGAAAGTATGGAAATAGATCAGGATTTTCCCGTTTCCGTTGAAATGCAGCTCCTTGGCGGCGATGGCAGCGGGCCAAGACCGACGGGAAATGTCTGTACTCCGGGGACAAATATCGTAATGGACGGTAACTTGATTACCCGCCACTGTACTAATTCCACTTCAAAAACATACGACGGAGATCAATGGGTTAGAGCGGAGGTTATCGTTCACGGCAGCCGCTCCATAACGCATATCATCAACGGCGATACGGTCCTTTATTATGAAAAACCGCAATTGGATAAAGAAGATCGCTACGCTCAAAAACTGATTAAAGACGGTAACTTACTGCTTGACGGCGGCACAATTTCGCTTCAAGCTGAGAGTCAGCCTACGGAATTCAGAAATATCAAATTGTTAATTTTAAAAGAATAAGAGGATCGATTATTTTCTCCTAATTTGAACGGAGCCTAACCGCCGTTTTTTTAGTCGCAGATTGGCACAAATTAGAAACGACAGAAGCGGGTCGAATACATTGTTATACTTTAGGGAAAAAGTAAAACTCATCACCAAACCATATAAGTCCTAATCGGTTAAATCTCACCACATAAACCTTTTTTCAAACGTTTCTTCCTATATTCGGCAACTCCTTTTCCTTATAATTGATGTTACTTCTTTAATAATCATAACACAAATACGTATAAATATTAGTTTGTGTAAAAATATAGCGCTTTTTAGCTAAAGAAAATTTTTTTTCTATTGTTTTTTGGTTTTTTCCCTTCATATATTATTTATAGTTAACTCGGTTAACTATTTCTTTAGTTAATTAAAATAGAAAAGCAGATGGCGCAAAAAATAACAAAAATTATTGCCGAGAACACATTAATTCTTTCTCAGATTATTCAAAATATCTGCGAAAAAAATTATTTGCAACAAAGCGGCCCAGATTTTTTAACGAAAACACAATTTACAATACTTAAAATTCTCTGCTCAACCGGCTCTTGCTCCGTAAGTGAATTAGCCGATGTGCTCCATATCAGCCGCGCCGCAGCGAGTAAAAATATTGAGATCCTTGTTAAAAGCGGATTTGTTAGCCGCAAAATTATTGAAGAAGACCGTCGCACCGTTTTGGTTGAATTACTGCACGAAGGACATGAAATCGTAAAAACATACGATATGCTTAGATTGAAGAATCAAGAAAAAGTCCTTAAAAAATTTTCAGACAAAGAAAAAAATGATTTTGCCAAACTGTTAGATAAATACATTCTCCTATGTCTTGAACATGAAGCGGATACCGATTTGATTTGCTTACAATGCGATGGACGCATCGGAGAACAATGCAGCGTTGGCAAACATAGAGGCAGTTGTTATTATAACTTTAAAAAAAGCAACCAATAATGGAGGTACGAACATGTCCGAAAAAAACAGCGTTAACGGTTGGGGTGTCACTCCCGAAACCGATCAAAAACCAAAGGATGTTTCGCGGCGTGAGTTTCTCAAATTCTGTACCGTTATGGCGGCGACAATGGGTTTGCCTTTCAGCGCGGCCGATCTGATCGCTAAAACCATTAAAAATCCAAAACGACCGCCGGTTATTTGGCTTCATTTTCAGGAATGCACCGGCTGCACCGAATCTCTTTTACGCGCCACACATCCCAGCGTTGAGAATCTTGTTCTTGATCTTATTTCTCTTGATTATTCGGAAACGTTAATGGCCGCCGCCGGAAATCAAGCGGAAGCGGCTTTACATGAATCCGTTAAAGCTAACGAGGGAAAATTCATTTGTGTTGTGGAAGGTTCAATTCCAACAAAAGACGGCGGCGTTTATTGCAAAATCGGGGGTAAAACCGCTCTTGATATTTTAAAAGAAGTCGGACCGAAAGCCGCTGCAATCGTAGCCATCGGCTCCTGCGCCTCTTGGGGCGGCGTACAATCTGCCGCTCCCAATCCCACGGGAGCTACGGGCGTAAATCAAATCATCACCGATAAACCGGTAATTAATCTTCCCGGATGTCCAGCCAGTCCTTATAATATCCTTTCTACCATTTTATACTATTTAACTTTAAAGAAACTACCCGAGTTGGACGATAAAGGCCGGCCTAAATTTGCCTATGCCCGTCTGATTCACGAAAACTGTGAGCGCCGTCCGCATTTCGACGCCGGTAGATTTGCCGAACAATACGGAGGCGAAGGGCATCGGCAGGGATGGTGCTTGTATAAACTCGGTTGTAAAGGGCCTGAAACTTATGCCAATTGTTCGATCCAGCTTTACGGCGACGTCGGCTCGCAAAGCTGGCCGGTGGGATCGGGACATCCGTGTTTCGGCTGCGCGGAACAGGGCGTCGGTTTTACCAAACCAGCCTATCAGGAAGCCGCCGTTTATACGGTTGAACCGCCTGCGCTTTTCCCAGGAACGTATGAAGAAAAAAGTAATGGAATTACAGCCGGAGCCGCCGCCGTTGTCGGCGCTATGGCCGGCGCGGCCGTTGCAAGCGGTATAAAATTATCCAAAAAAATTGGCGAAGATAAAACGGAAGAATCCAAACCGCAAAATAAAAACCAATCATAAGAGGGTAGTCATGAATATCGAACGAAGAGATTTTTTTAAAGTAGTCTCCACCGGTGTTGTGGCTGCCACAACGGCAAATACGGCACGGGCGGAAGCGAGAAAGTCGATTCATCCCGATGCGCCGGCTATTTTATACGACGCTACGCTCTGTATCGGTTGTAAAGCATGCGAAGTCGGCTGTAAAGTGGTCAATAACATGCCCAAAGAGCACGGCGAAGTGGAAAAAAGGTTCGGCGTTGAGGGCGTATGGGACAGCAGCGGAGATTTATCAGAAGAGACTTTAAATAAGATCAAGCTTTACAAAGACGGAACGGCCGCGGTAAAAGACAGGGAAAAGAACGGATATTCCTTCGTCAAACGCGCCTGTATGCATTGCGCCGATCCCGACTGCGTATCGGCCTGTCCCGTTACGGCGCTGACCAAAGATAAAAAAACAGGCATTGTAAAATGGAATAAAGACCATTGCATCGGCTGCCGTTATTGTCAGGTTGCCTGTCCCTATAATATTCCTAAATTTGAATATGACAAAGCCATTCCCAGCATCGTAAAATGTGAAATGTGCTATCACGAACTGGAAAAAGGCGGCATACCCGGATGTTGCAGTTATTGTCCGACGGGCGCCTCTCTTTTCGGTACATACGAACAAATTCTTGAAGAAGCTCATCGACGTTTAAAACTTAAAGAAGGCGACGTATACGATTATCCGATCAACCGTATCGATTCGAAAAAATATAACACCAGACCGGCCGCAAAGTATATACAATCCGTTTACGGAGAAAAAGAGGGCGGCGGCACACAATATATACTGCTCGCAGCCGTTCCCTTTGAAAAACTCGGTTTACCGAAGCTACCCGATTATTCGGCGGCCTCCAAATCCGAAGGCTTGCAGCATACACTTTATAAAGGTTTAATCGGACCGGCGGTTTTACTTGGCGGATTTCTTTTCGCCGCCTATCGCACAACAAAAAACGATAGCACGGAAGGAGGGGAAAAATGAGTAAATTAAAACCTCTCGGCGGTAAAATAATAACCAAACCGTTTAAGGTTTTAATGGTAATTTCCGGAATCGCCGCAATTCTGCTGGCAAAACGATTCCTCTTCGGCATAGGATCCGTTACGAATCTTTCCCACGGTTATCCTTGGGGCTTGTGGATTGTTTATGATGTTGTAACGGGCACGGCTATAGCCTGCGGCGGATACGCCATGGCGCTTTTGGTTTATATCTTCAACAAAGGCGAATATCATCCGCTGGTACGATCGGCGCTAATGGCCAGTATGTTCGGTTACACCATGGCCGGCGTTTCCATTTTTATCGACATCGGCCGTTACTGGCAAATGTATAATGTATTTCTCCCTTGGATGGCTAACGTTAATTCCATTATGTTTGAAGTCGCTTTCTGTATCGGCACGTATGTTTTTATCATGTGGATTGAATTTTCTCCTACATTTCTCGAAGCCAAGAAAAAGTATCCGCAGTTAAAAATCTTAAACAAGTTGATGTTTATATTTATCGCCATCGGCGTTCTGCTGCCCACTATGCATCAATCTTCGCTGGGGACATTAATGATTATCGCCGGCGAAAAACTATCGGATCTTTATCAAACCGGTTTCCTACCTCTCCTATTCCTTATAACAGCCGTCTCCATGGGTTTTTCCATGGTAATTTTTGAATCGCTTTACAGTTCTTTTAACTTCAAAAGACCTTATGAGATGAAACAGTTGTCGAAAATCGGTAATATTGTGGGTAAGTTGATTTTGGTGTTTCTTATTATTCGTATTATCGATCTCGTATGGCGCGGTGCATTGACCGAAGCGTTTGTCTTTAATTTAACGGCGCTGATGTTCTGGATTGAGATTCTGCTATTTATCTATGTTATGCTTATTCTTTTTAACGCTAAAAAAAGAGAAAACCGCAAGGAACTGTTTATCGCGGCGATTTTAATGGTGCTGGCAGGCAGCGTCTATCGCTTCGATACGTTTCTCGTTGCCTTTAATCCCGGACCGGGCTGGCATTATTTCCCGTCCCTATCGGAAATTTTTATAACTCTCGGAATTATTTCCGTAGAGATTATGGCATATTTATACTTTGTTAAACGGCTTCCTGTTTTGCCGGAAGTAAAACACGCATAAAAATTTAGGAGGAAATATAAATGGCAAGAATAACAGTAGACCCCATCACCAGGATAGAAGGCCATTTGAGAATCGACTGTGATATTCAAAACGGGAAAGTCGCCAAAGCCTGGTCTTCCGGTCAGATGTGGCGGGGAATCGAAACCATTTTAAAAGGCCGCGACCCGCGCGACGCATGGTTATATACACAAAGAATTTGCGGCGTTTGTACAACGGTTCACGCCATCGTTTCGGTACGCGCCGTGGAAAACGCGCTCGGTATGGAAATACCGCTTAATGCGCAATATATACGCAACATGATCGTTGCCGCCCACGGCATACACGATCACATGGTGCATTTTTATCATCTTTCGGCGCTGGATTGGGTTGACGTTGTTTCCGCGTTGAAAGCCGATCCGAAAAAGGCGGCAAGCATTGCTCATTCGCTCTCACCGTGGCCGCGCAACGATGTGCGTCATTTAAAAGCCGTTCAAGAAAAACTAAAAGGATTTGTGGCATCCGGACAACTCGGTATTTTTGCCAATGGCTATTGGGGACATCCGGCTATGAAACTGTCGCCGGAAGTTAATCTTATTGCCGTATCGCATTATTTACAGGCGTTTGAATACCAACGTATCGCCAACAAAATCACTACGATTTTGGGCAGCAAAACGCCCCATATCCAAAATCTTGCCGTAGGCGGCGTATCCAATCCCATCAATCCCGACAGTCAGTCCGCGTTAAATATGGAACGCTTGGCTTATATCCAAACGCTTCTTGATGAATTGGAGGCATTCATTAAAACCGTTTATCTGATTGACGTTGCCGCCGTGGCCGCTTTTAATAAAGAATGGCTCGGATATGGCTCCGGCGTAATGAACTATCTAAGCGTGCCCGAATTTCCGACGGATACCAAAGGCACAAAATTTGAATTGCCGGGAGGTTATATCCCCAACGGAAATATCGGTCAGTTTAAGCAGATTAACAGTTTTCATGATAAATTTTTCCGCGACGGCGTGAAAGAAAGTGTTAAACATTCATGGTATAACGGAGATTGGACACGTCATCCGTACGAAGAAGATACCGATCCTATGTACACCGATTTTCAAGATAATGGTAAATATTCATGGGTAAAAGCCCCGAGCTTTTACGGGAAACCGGCTCAGGTCGGCCCTTTGGCCAATGTATTGGCGATGTACGCCGCGGGACATGCCGGCGCTAAAAATTATGTAACGCTCGCCTTGGATACGGCGGGTAAGCTGGCCGGGGCCAAATTGCCGATATCGGTATTGCATTCTACGCTCGGACGTCATGCCGCGCGTGCCGTAAGAACCGCCTTGCTTTACGATACTTTAGTCAGCAATTACAATGCCTTGCTCAATAATATCGCAAGCGGCGATACGGCTACCTTTAACCCGCCGACTTTCCCGAGCGGCGTCCAAAAAGGATTCGGCTTCCACGAAGCGCCGCGCGGGACGCTTTCCCATTGGGTTGTAATTAAAGATGGAAAGATTGAAAACTATCAAGCGGTAGTGCCCTCAACTTGGAATGCCGGCCCGCGTAATCAAAATGATGCGCCAGGCCCTTATGAAGCCTCATTAAAAGGCAATCCCATCGCCATTGAAGAAAAACCTCTTGAAGTTTTGCGTACGGTCCATTCGTTCGATCCTTGTCTCGCTTGCGCTATTCATTTACATGATAATAAACGGAAAGATATCTCAAAAGTAACGATATGGTAAAAAACATCGACGGAATTGCCGTAATCGGAATCGGTAATACGCTAATGACAGACGAGGGCGTTGGCGTGCACATTGTCAACGCCCTAATTAATAAGTATCGGTTCGAACCCCAAATTGAATTGATAGACGGCGGAACGGCAGGAATGGAACTATTGCAATTTTTCCAGGACAATGAAAAAATAATTATCGTTGACGCGGTAAATTTTGATCAAAAGCCCGGATTTATCGGTTCTATAGAAGACGATGATATTCTAACGCGTCTGAATAATAAACTATCCATGCATCATCTCGGCATTACCGACGTTTTAAGCTCCCTGCAATTAACCGGCGGCAAAGCCAATGAAATTTTTCTGCTTGGCATTCAACCGAAATCATTGGATCTAAGCATGGAACTTACGCCGGAAATCGCTCAAAAAACCGATAAAATGATTTCCATCATCCTGCAAAAATTGAAAACATGGGGCGTAAAAGCTGAGACAAGAACATAACTTGGCAAATTGATTAATGATAAGCGGAACGTCCATTAGTTGCCATTGTCCGATTAAATATGGCCGACTAAAATAACTGAAATATGTTATCTTTCTGAAATTCCGATACGATAAAATATAAGGCAAAGGCCATAAAAAAAGCGATATATCCTAAGACAATAAATTTAACACTGAATCGCATGATATTATCGCTATCCCTATGCGTTATATAAAATCGATAGGCAATTAAATTAGCGAGCGAACCGAACAAACTGCCGAATCCGCCCGCATTGCTGCCCCAAAGCAGCGCCTGCCAATTGGACGTAAATTTAGAGAACAATAACGCAACAGGCACATTGCTTATAAATTGGCTGGCAAGCGCCGAAAATAAAAAAACATGCCCCGAATGCTGAATTTCCGAGGCCAGAAGTAATTTCATACCATTCGCCAAACCGAAGAAGAAAAAGAAACTGACAAGAAGAGAGTAATCGATCCGCAAGCTTCTGCGATCAAAAATCACACCGTAGGCAATCACGATAAAGCAACTTTCTATGGGTAAAACATGCAAAACGGACAAAAGAACAATGATAAAAAGAATGCCGTAGATTAGCGCCATTTTAATATGGCTTCTTTCAGGGGCGGCGGTTACCGCGTTATCCTTTATATTTGCTTTAATATAAAAGGAGACGATTAATAAAAGAACAAAAAAAGACAGGGCAAAGGGCGCCATTACAACGATAAATCGAATCGGATCCAAATTGTAAAACCAATAAATAAAAAGATTCTGAGGATTGCCCAGCGGCGTTAAAGCGGAACCTGCATTGGCGGCCAAGGCTTCAAGAATAACAATAATATCTCGGCGATCTATGTTTAAACTTAAAGTCAGCGGTACAATAATAATTAGAGCCGCATCATTGGTTATAAACATGGAAAGAAAAAAGGCGGCGCTTATTAACTTTAAGGGGATGAAACCGCCCTTTTCCATTTTTGCGGATACTTCCGATATAAATCCGCTATTTTGTAGACCTTGGACACTGATGAAAAGCACAAATAAAATTAAAAGTACTTCCGCTTCACGCATCGAATAAGCCGGAAAACGACCGGTATAAATCGAAACGATAACAAATCCCGCGGCAGAAACAATTAACAACCACTCCTTTAAAATAAAATCAATTAATACGCTTTGGTTCTTTAACATTACGCCTCTTAAAAATGGAAATGATTTTTTCGATATGCGTGAAATAATAATAAAGCGCCTTTATGTTCCTGCATCACTCTGTAAATTTGTAAACCTGTTTACTTAAAAGCACAATTAATAATTTTTCCATTTTATTTGTATTTAATCCACTTAAGCGCTTCTTTTAACGACGGTTTTTTACCGTACATTAAAATGCCGACGCGATAAATTTTTGCTACACCCCAAAGCAATAAATAGGTCGAGATAATCATAAGCGGTATGGAAAGCAAAGCGCCGTCCGGCAGAATCGGATCGCTGACCGAAATACGGGCAAACATTACCACCGGCGTAAAAAACGGAACGAGTGAAATCCAATACGCTTTAACGGTGTCGGGATTCTGAGCCACGGTAAACATAATGAAAAACGAAAAAATAAGCAGAATAATAATCGGCATCTGAAACTGCTGTCCCTCTTCTTCCGTATTGACCATTGCCCCGACGGCGGCAAAAATAGCGGCATAAAAAATAAAACCGAAAATAAAAAAGATTATCATAAAAACAAAGATGCTCAGTGAAAAATGGATTTGATTAATAATATCAAGCAAGTCTGTTGAGGTTATGCCAAAATTATTGAATATCATTCCCCCATACAGAGCGACGACCAGAAAAATAAGCCCGACGATGACCAGCTGAGTAATCCCCAACATACAGATTCCGATTAATTTCCCCATAAGCAGCTCTATCGGTTTCACGGCGGATACAATTGTTTCGCTGATGCGCTGACTCTTCTCTTCAATTACGCTGCGCATCACCATCTGCCCGTATATCATCACCATTAAAAATATCATATAAACCAAAATATAGGTAAGCACAAAGCTGGAGGCGCCGCTTTTTTCCGTAGAGCCTTCCTCCGTTACCTGGTGGCTGACCAATGCCACTTTACCGGTTTTAAAAATTTTTCGAATGGAATCCGGGGCTACGCCCGTCTCGGCAAGTTTATAATTAGTAACTATCTTTGATAAAGCCCGTGAAATATCGGCCTGCTCCTCAAAATTGCTCACATTGCGCGCCGCATATTGCACCGTTTTGGATTTAAGAATATCGTTTGGAAAAATAAGATACCCGTCTATCTTTTTACTGTTCACCAAATCTTGTAAAAAGGCAAGAGTGCTATCAAGATTCCCGTCTTTTAATTCTACCTTTTTAAAAACAAGTTTTGGCTCTCCCGTACTCAGCGTATCGTCAAGCAGCGATACAAATTCATTATAGATCATTCCGCTTTGATCGATTACATCATAGGTTTTAGTGGACGGTTGAAAAAACAGAGCGAAAATAAAGACCCCGCCGATAAAAAGCACAAACATCAGCGGCATTAACAACGTTCCGATAATAAATCCTTTGGTTCTGACGCGCGTTATAAATTCACGACTGATAACGGCAAATACTTTTCTACTCATGATCCCCTCCTTCCCTTTCTTTATCCGCGCCGACCGCTTCCATAAATATTTCATTTAATGACGGCTCTTTAATTTCAAATTTGCGGATAATAACTTTATCCCGAATAGCCTGTTTAAGGATGTTCTGCGCATCGCCCCCTTCTTTTAATTGCAACTCCACATAATGACCGAAATTATTATATTTTTCGATTTCGGCTGATTGTTTAATAAAATCATCCTTTCCTTCATAAACAATCAATACATTTCTTTTTTTGTAATTCTCTTTTACTTTTGCCAAATTACCGGAAAGCACTACTTTGCCTTTGTTAATCAACAAAATATCATCGCAAATTTTTTCGGCGCTTTCCATAACATGGGTTGAAAAAATAATGGTCGTACCGCTTTCTTTTAACTCCAGAATAACGTCTTTAATCAAATTAACATTGATAGGATCAAGCCCGCCGAAGGGTTCATCAAGAATCAGCAGTTTCGGTTCGTGTAAAACGGTAGAAATAAATTGAATTTTCTGCTGCATCCCTTTGGAGAGTTCTTCTATTTTCTTTTTGCGCCAATCGTTAATTTGAAATTTTTCAAACCAATAATTGATTTGTCCTTTGGCCTCCCGCGTTTTCATGGATTTTAATTTTGCCATAAAAAGCAGCAGCTCCTCCACATACATTTTTTTATAGAGCCCGCGCTCTTCCGGCAAATAACCGATCTGATCCGGAACAATATCGCCGCCTATAAATTTTATCGCTCCACTGTCGGGCATGATGATATTGACGATCATTCGTATGGTCGTGGTTTTTCCGGCGCCGTTGGGACCTATTAATCCAAAGATGCTCCCTTCCTCCATGCTGAAAGAGACTTCATCAACCGCTTTAAAATCTCCAAAGCTCTTGCTTACGCTTTTCAATTCCAGCAAAGCCATTATTCCCCTCCTTTTTCAGTATATATCGTTTCCAATAATAAAAACGGAATGTAAAATAAATCTGTCATTACTTTCAAGTATTCTCTACCGTTTTTGTATTTTTAATATATACACGAATACGCCCATAATATTCATTTTTAAAAATAATAAAAAAGGCGGCATAACAGCCGCCTTTAACAATTAATCCTTTTATCTATTTTAGCATTACTATTTTAATCGATTTATTGAAACTCTGTGCGTTGTTGGAGCGCGCTGAAAAGTTTACAATGTATAATCCGCTGGGAACCTGATTGCCGAAATTGTTTTTAC
>CAYRJN010000072.1:0-17359 GCA_964424545.1 uncultured Calditrichaceae bacterium | reverse complement strand
GCCGCGATCTTGCTCACAAATTCTGTCGCATCAAATAAGGTGATTATTCCGGTGCCGCTTGCTCCGGCCAGCAAACCTTGCCATGTTTCTTTTGCCGTTAAACCTACCGGGGAGATAGCTCCAAACCCGGTCACTACAACTCTCCGTTTGTCCATTTAAAAAAATCCGGTTTTTATTAAACTACCCTATTAATTAATTATATCGAAATTTCAAAAAAATAACTTATTTGAAATATTTTCGTTATTTTTTTGTGTTATTTTCGTTTTTATTATCTCATAAATTGTAAATATTTAGGCGGTCCGATTAATTCGGATAATAATAGCCTGATAACGGTCGCTCCGCTTTTCATTAATTAGTTTGCCATGCGACAGCAGTGCTTTTGTAAAAATCGAAAACCCTTCCACAAACCGAGCGGATATGCCATTATGAGAAAAAAAGACTCTTCATTCGAATATTAAATATATTCGAACGCCTTTATCTATTTTACACTTATTCACAAAAACTTATCTATTTGCTTTTTCCATAAAAAATTACAGCGCTAAACCGATGTTATTCAAATACGCAAAGCGCCATAACAGGAAAGCCGGTAGTAAATTACCGGCTTTTTTTCACCTGATTATATTGAAAAATATTAACCTAATTTTTCTTCGAGATATGAAATCGCATCGCCTACCGTGGCTAATTTTTCAGCGTCTTCATCGGGAATTTCGATTTCAAATTTTTCTTCAAAAGCCATAACCAGCTCAACGGTATCCAAACTATCGGCGCCCAGGTCTTCGATAAAAGAAGCTTCGGGTTTTACTTGTTCTTCATTAACGCCGAGTTGGTCAACAATAATTTCTTTTACTTGCGCTGTAATATCCATTGTTTTCTCCTGTTTTCTTTACTTTCCTATTGTGGTTTATTGAATTTATAATTTAAATAACTAACCCGCCGCTTACATTGATTACCGTACCGGTAATATAAGACGCCGCGGGTGAAATTAAAAAATTAACGGCGTTGGCTATATCTTCCGGCGTGCCTCCACGTTTTAATGGAATTTGCTTTAAGTAGCCCTCTTTTATTTCATCGGGAAGTTTATCGGTCATTTCCGTGATGATAAATCCAGGCGTAATGGCGTTTACCGTAATGCCGCGGCCGCCTAGTTCGCGCGCCAGCGTTTTTGTCAATGCGATAACGCCGGCTTTTGAAGAGGCATAATTGGCCTGACCCGCCGTTCCCAGCAATCCGCTGACGGAAGATATATTTACGATACTACCGCGGCGTTTTTTCATCATTATTTTTGCCGCTTGCTGCGCACAAAGGAACGAACCTTTAAGGTTGATATCCAAGACTAAATCCCACTCCTTTTCCGACATTCTTATGGCAAGATTATCCCTTGTTATGCCTGCATTGTTTACAAGATAATCAACAGAGCCGAATTTATCAACAATCTTTTTAAAAAGCGCTTCAACTTCCGCCGCATTGGAAACATCGGCTTTTAAAGCAAGCGCTTCAACGCCCTTTTGCGTTAGTTCTTTAGCCGTTTCTTCGGCCTGTTCGAGCATAATATCCGTAATAACCACGGCAATCCCGTTATCCGCCAACTTCTCGGCAATGGCCTTACCGATTCCCCTTGCCGCACCGGTTACTACGGCTATTTTTTTATCCTGTTCCAAGTCTATTCCTCCAAATTATTTATATTTTCAACTGTTCCGACTTCGAAACATGGAACACTTCTGTCAATTCTTTTCAATAGTCCTTTCAAAACTTTACCGGGACCAATTTCATAAAACGCTTCGGCGCCGTCGTTAATCATATTTTCAACCGATTTCTGCCAAAGAACAGGACTGGTTAACTGCCGATAGAGTAAATCACGAATATTATCTTTATCCTGTACGGGTTTTGCTTCCACATTGCTGTATATGGGGATAGCAGCGTCATTTATTTGCGTCTCTTCTAAAACGGCTTTAAGTCCCTCTTGAGCCGCTTCCATCAGCGGACTATGAAAAGCGCCGGAAACTACCAATTCTACCGCTCTTTTCGCTCCCAGCTCTTTGGCTTTATCTATGGCCTTTTTAACGGCTTCGATATCGCCGGAGAGAGCAATTTGTCCTGGAGAATTGAAATTTGCCGGTTGAATTACGCCGAATTCTTTCACGCTGTCGCACAATTCATAAACTTTTTCAGGCGTCATACCGATTACGGCCGCCATCGTGCCCGGTTTTTCAACGCCGGCTTCATACATCAATTCCCCCCTGCGCTTAACCAGCTTCAAACCGTCTTTAAAACTCAACGACCCTGCCGCCGTTAAAGCGCTGTACTCGCCAAGACTATGCCCTGCGGCTAAATCAGGCAAAATATTTTTTCCTTTTAACACCTCATAAACGGCCATACTATGAACAAAAATTGCAGGCTGAGTAATATACGTTTTTTTTAACTCTTCTTCAGGGCCGTTAAAACAAATTTTTTTTAAATCTATACCCATAATTTCGTTTGCCTTATCAAAAATATTGCGACAAACATCATAGGAATTATATAAATCTTCTCCCATGCCCACATACTGCGAAGCCTGACCGGGAAAAATAAACGCTTTTTTCATAACTCCCCCTACTCTTAATCCATCGCCCAGCGCAATAGAGCGCTTGCCCAGGTATATCCGCCACCGAACGTTCCGAAAAGCACCAGATCGCCGCGTTTTACCCTTCCTTCCTGATAAGCTTCCGAAAGAGCCATGGGAATGGTTGCAGCGGTAGTATTGCCGTATTTATCAATATTGATCACTGCTTTTTTAGGATCGATTTTCAGTCGTCTTACGGCTGCATCAATAATACGCAAATTAGCCTGATGCGGAACAAAGAGCTTCAGATCATTGCCGCTATAACCGTGCTTATTCAACAGTTCTACGGAAACATCGGCCATTTTTTGAACGGCAATCTTAAAAACCGTCTTACCATCCTGATAAATATAATGCATCCCCTTAGCTACCGTTTCCGCTGTAGCCGGATTTAAACTGCCGCCGCCCAACATATGCAAAGCCTCTGTTCCCAATCCATCGGAATTGAGAGAAAAATCAATAATCGCCTCATTTTCATCATCCGTCGGTTCAAGCAAAACGGCTGCCGCAGCATCGCCGAATAAAATACATGTATTTCTATCGGTATAATCCGTAATGGAACTCATTTTGTCGGTACCGACTATAACGACTTTTTTATATTCGCCCGTGCGAACATATTGGGCGCCTACGGATAAAGCATAAATAAAACCGGAACAAGCGGCAAGAATATCAAAAGACATGGCATTCTTAGCGCCTACCTTAGCCTGAATCAGGTTCCCCGTATTAGGAAAGAACATATCCGGCGTAACGGTTGCTACAATTATGGCATCTATTTCCAATGGATCCATATTGCGCTGCTCGCATAACAGTTTTACCGCTTCCACGCCCATATCGGAACTTCCTTTACCGTCTTCCAGTATATGCCGCTCGCGAATCCCTGTTCGTGTGCGAATCCACTCGTCATTGGTATCTACCATTTTTTCCAAATCTTTATTGCTCAATATTTTTTCAGGAACCCAATGCGTTACACCCGTGATCTTTACCTTGTTCATTACCTATTCCTCGCTCAATCTCTTTGCAATATGTGCGTTCACATTTTTATTTTTTATATTTTTTGCCACCAACAAAGCGTTCTTTATGGCCTTGGCACTCGATTTTCCGTGACATATAATGGAAATGCCATTTACGCCGAGCAAGGGCACTCCGCCGTGTTCCTGATAATCGTAACCGCGTTTCAATTCGGAAAAAGCAGGCTTTACCAGCAAAGCGCCTAAATTAGTAAACAGATTACTGCCGATATTTTTTTTGATGGATTTTAAAAGCACTCCCATGATGCTTTCGGCCATTTTCAACAGAATGTTACCCACAAAACCGTCGCATACGATTATTTCGGTTTTACCTTTTAAAATATCGCCCCCTTCAATATTTCCATAGAAGTTGGGTAAATTTTCTTTCATCAGTTGATGCGCGGCGAACGTTAACTCGTTGCCTTTTTTTTCTTCTTCCCCAATACTCAGTAATCCGATTTTGATATTTTTACTTTCAAAAACATCCTCTACAAAAATATTGGCCATTAAAGCAAATTGAAATAAATGTATGGGTTTGGAATCCACATTGGCGCCGGCATCTATTAAAAACACCCAGCCTTTTTCACTCGGCAGAAAAGCGCCGATACCCGGACGTTTTACGCCTTTAATACGTCCAAGACTTAACAAACTGGCCGCAAGCTGCGCTCCCGTATTACCGGCGCTGACAAAGCCGTCAACATCGCCCTTCTTATGAAGTTGCAGCCCTACAACCATGGACGAATTTTTCTTTCGCTTAACCGCTTCGGTAGGCGATTCATTCATTCCGATATTTTCGGGAGCGTGAACAATTTCTAAATTTGCATGGAGGTTTTCAGGAATATGTTTGAGTTTTTCTTCAATTTTCAAACGATCGCCAATCAGCACAACCGTATCGGCTGATTTCTGATCCTTTAGAAACTGACAGGCTCCTTCAATCGTTACGTCAGGGCCGTGATCCCCTCCCATTACATCTAATGCAATCCGCATTAATCCAATCCGATCTTAATATCAACTGCTTTTTGGCTGATAAACAAAACGACCTTTATAATAACCGCATTCGGGACATACACGATGACGTAATTTTTGTCCGCCGCAATTTTCACAGGTTTCCGTCGAACCGCTTTTTAAACTGCGCACCCAGTGAGCTCTGCGCATATCTCTTTTAGAACGCGATATCTTTCGTTTAGGATTCGCCATTATCTTCTCCTCTATCTTCCTATTTTATTAATTTTCTTAAACTTTCCCAACGCCGGTCAATTTTGCCGTCTGCGCAAGAACATGTTTCAATATTTAAATTGACGCCGCATTCGGGACAAAGCCCTTTGCAGTCGTCGCTGCATTTCATTTTTATGGGATGGTTCAATAAAACCATCTCCGTCAATAATTCCGATAGATCGATTTCCGTTGTATCAGCAGCAAGGACTTCCACATCTTCGCTAACTTCAAGCTCGCCGCGTCCAATTTGATAGATATGCTCATAATCAATAACTACCCTTTTTGTAAAAGGTTCCAAACAAGAATCGCATACAAAATGAGCAATGGTATCGAGATGAATTTTAACCCGAAAATCATTTCCGAATTTATCAATCATAGCTTTTATATGGGCTATTTCGGGATAAAACGCCCTAAACAGAGCGTTATCAAATTTTATTTCAACGTCTTGTGCAACTTCGGAATCGTTTTCCGAAAAATTTCTTATGTCAATTTTCATAACAAACCGCAGAATATAAAGAAAGATTGATATTATTTCAATATTTTCTATTAAATACCCATTAGATTATTAATTTTTTAAGGTATACATCTTTTTTTTTCTGCTCGTCCCCGCTCTTTTTTGTTTATTTTGCAGACAACTCTTTAACTATACCCATGGTATCCTGCGCAATAACCAGTTCTTCATTGGTTGGAATAACCATTACCCTAACCTTGGAATCGTCCGTACAAATGAACCGTTCCGCTTTCGACGATGTTTTGTTTTTTTCCTCATCCAATTTTACGCCGAGAAACTCCAATCCCATCAACGCATGTTTGCGCACCATGGAAGAATTTTCACCGATACCGCCGGTAAAAACAACACCGTCAACACCCTCCAATGCCGCGCTGTAAGCGCCGATATATTTTTTAAGCCGATAAGTAAATACATCATGCGCAACTTTTGCCCTCGGCGTATTTTCGTATTCATCTTCGATTTCCCGCATATCGCTGCTAATACCGCTGATACCCTGCAAGCCGCTGTGCTTATTGAGCAGAGTTGTCGCTTCGTTTTGCGTCATCTCTTCTTTATTCATGATCTGCAGAATGATTGCCGGATCCATGTCGCCGCAACGCGTACCCATCAACAAGCCTTCCAAAGGCGTAAACCCCATGGACGTATCAATAGATTTTCCATATTTAATGGCCGCAGCCGAAGCGCCGTTACCGAGATGACAGGTAATTAACTTTAACTCTTCGATAGGTTTGTCCAACATTTTTGCCGCCCTTTGAGAAACATAACGATGCGACGTTCCATGAAAACCGTAACGGCGGATACCGTTTCTTTTATACAACACATAAGGCAAGCCGTACAAGTAAGCATATTGCGGCATGGTTTGATGAAAAGCTGTATCAAAAACGGCCACTTGCGGCGTGTCGGGCAAAATTTGCCGCGCGGCGTCAATTCCGCGCAAATTGGGCGGATTATGCAAAGGCGCATAATCTATACATCGGCGAATTTCCGCAATGACATCATGGTCAATAAGAACGGAATTGCTAAAGGCTTCCCCACCGTGAACAACGCGGTGCCCTACAGCGTCCAATTCCGATTTATCTTGTATTACTCCATGATTTTTACTCAGCAAAATACTCATTACATATTCAATGGCCATTTTATGATCAAGAATTTCCCCTGCGAGACGTATTTCCGGACGATCGTACGGTTTATGCGTTAAAATCGCTCCGGCCATGCCGATGCGTTCCACAACGCCTTTGGCAAGCGAAATTTCATCTTTGGCATCAATCACCTGATATTTTACGGAAGAGCTTCCGCTGTTTATTACGAGAATTATCATAATACTATCCAAACATTTATTAGAGTTATCTTACGAGAAGAATTAAGGCCGCCCATTTTCCCGCCATCTTTTTCACTTCCCATTTTTTACTTCTTATTCTCTCCGTATTCAAAAAAACCTTTTCCCGTTTTTATACCAAGATGACCGGCACGAACCATTTTTCTTAATAGGGGACAGGGGCGATATTTCGCTTCGCCCAATTCGCGAAAAAGCGTTTCCATCCAGGCCATCAACTCATCCAAACCGATAGCGTCGGCCATAGCCAAGGGACCTTTTGTAAAATTATAACCCAGTTTCATCGCCGTATCAACGTGCTCCGCGCTGGCGACACCTTCCATTACAATATGAATGGCTTCGTTTATCATAGGCACGATTACCCTTGTCGTAATATAACCGGGATATTCAAAAACCTCAACAGACGTCTTATCGAGCGTTTCCGATACTTTCTCAATAAAATGATAGGTCTCGTCGGAAGTTTTCAAACCGCGCACAATTTCCACGAGCGGAATTTTAGGCACCGGATTAAGGAAATGCATACCGATAAACTTATCCTGCCGGTTGGTTACCGAAGCTATTTCCGTAATACTAAGGGCAGACGTATTAGAAACAAAAACCGTTTCCGGAGGACAAATTTTATCAACCTTAGCCCACAATTCCCTTTTGGCTTCAAGATTTTCCGTAATGGCCTCAATAACAATATCGCCGAATACGGCGTCTTCAATATTATCGGAAATAGTGATGCGGCTGAGAATAGCCCGTTTCTCGCTTTCGGTCATTGTCCAGCGCGCAATTTCATCGTCTATGCTTTGCTCAAGTTTTTCCAAGCCCTGTTTTGCGACCAGCTTGGTTCGTTCAATCAAAATAACATCAATTCCTTTTGAAGCCACCAACTGCGATATGCCGCGCCCCATCGTTCCCGCTCCGAAAACCACGATACGCTGAACGGTATCCGCCGATTCCGAAGTATCAATCGCCCCCTGCTTCAGAATCTCAATATCCATTACATCATTTTTATCAGCCATACCTTCTCCAAAAGAAAATTAATAGTTAGCAATAAGCTCTGCTTTTGAAAAGAAATAAGCGATTTCAACTGCTGCATTTTCGGGCGAATCCGAGGCATGAATAATATTGCGTCCTTTGCTTTCGGCGTATAGTTTTCTGATTGTTCCTTCTTCGGCTTCGGCCGGATCCGTGGCGCCTATAACGCGGCGCAGTTCGGCCACGGCATTCTCTTTTTCCAAAACCATCGGCACAACCCTGTTCTCAGTCATAAATTCCACCAAACTATCATAAAAAGGCTTGCCTTTATGCACTTCATAAAAGCCGCCCGCCGTCTCAGACGTCAATTTAACCATTTTCATAGCGCAAATCTCAAACCCTTCTTTCAATAAATGATCAATCACTTTACCGATCAGATTTCCTTCAACACAATCGGGTTTTAATATTGTTAATGTTCTCTCTTTCACTATATTATCCTTTAAAATTTAATATTCTCTTTTATCTTTTCATTTCACATTGAATCGTTAGGATTATATTTTTTGTATAGGAATTTCAAAAAATAATCTTTTTCGGACATTTTCATTTTTTTTGTATTATTCTCAATTTTGAAATTAAACACAGTTCACATAGGCAGCATTTTAGATTCTCCAATTTATCTGAGAATAACAATGTTGGACTTTTTTGTTGCCATTTCTACATTCTCCTCCCTGTCATTCCCGAACGTTTCTATCGGGAATCTAAATTTTGCCAATACCTACAATCAGATTCCTTCTTTCGAAGGAATGACACGTTGACGATTCTACCCGTACTTTTTTCATTAACCACTTTGCGAAGCTATGTTCTAATATGCAGTTCTTATAACGGGCATTTATTTGCGGATATTCCGTATCGGATATTGAACGCTTATTCTCAAAATAAGATTCCGATACGGAATAAAAACCGCTTATATCAATCTCCCTGAAAAACAGAAAAAAACGGATTAATTCCCCAATACTTTTTGGATATTTACGCCGATATCTGCCGGACTTTTACAAACCGTAATCCCTGCAGATTCTAAGGCTTTCATTTTGTCGGCCGCCGTACCTTTTCCACCGCTGACGATAGCCCCGGCATGCCCCATTCTACGTCCCGGAGGAGCCGTTTGACCGGCAATAAAACTAACTACGGGTTTATCGAGATTCTCCTTTATCCAGGCCGCAGCTTCTTCTTCCGCCGTACCGCCGATTTCGCCGATCATCACAATCGCGTGCGTATCCTCGTCATCCTTAAATAATTTTAAGGCGTCTATAAAACGCGTTCCGATGACCGGATCGCCACCGATACCAATACAAGTGGATTGCCCGATACCCAAATCGCTTAACTGGCCAACAGCTTCGTAGGTCAGCGTTCCCGAACGGCTGATGACGCCTACATGACCTTGTTTATGAATAAAACCGGGCATAATTCCCATCTTGCCGATGCCCGGAGAGATAACGCCCGGACAGTTAGGACCGATAAGATGCACATTTTTATCACTGATATAATCGTAAACCTTCACCATATCCAAGGCGGGAATGCCTTCGGAAATACATACAATCAACTCTAGACCTGCCGCCGCGGATTCCATGATTGCATCGGGAGCAAAAGCCGGAGGCACAAAAATCACGGAAGCATTAGCCCCGGTCTCCTCCACCGCTTCGGTCACCGTGTTGAACACAGGCACTTTGTCGTCAAATTTTTGTCCGCCTTTACCCGGCGTAACGCCGGCAACAACATTGGTATTGTAATCTATCATCTGTCTGGTATGAAAGGAGCCCTCTTTCCCGGTAATTCCCTGCACCAGAACCTTGGTATTCTCTTTTAGTAAAACGCTCATTTTATCTCCTGAATTATTAAGGCAACATTATAGTTATTTGATTGAAGCGACCACTTTTTCCGCCGCATCTTTCAGATTTTCGGCAACGATAAAATCCATTCCGGATTCATTTAACATAGTCGCCGCCTCTTCGGCATTGGTGCCGGCAAGACGCACAACGAGGGGCACATTAACGTCGATTGTTTTAACCGCCTCGATAACGCCTGCAGCCACGCGGTCGCAGCGTACGATACCGCCGAAAATATTGATTAAAATTGCTTTTACATTTTTTTCGGATAAGATAATTCTAAATCCGTTACGCACCGTTTCGGCGCTGGCCGTACCGCCCACATCGAGGAAATTGGCCGGCTCGCCGCCCGCTAATTTAATGATATCCATAGTAGCCATAGCCAGCCCGGCGCCGTTGACCATACAGCCCACATTACCGTCGAGTTTGATAAAATTTAAATTATATTTCGACGCTTCAATCTCCAGCTCGTCTTCTTCATCCATATCGCGTAATTCCAACAGATCGGGGTGACGATACAGCGCACTGTCGTCAAAATTAATTTTGGCGTCCAAAGCCAGCACATCGCCGCTTTTGGTTACCACCAGGGGATTGATTTCCGCAAGCGAACAATCATTGGCCACAAAAGCCTTATAAAGCGCCAACATAAACTTAACGGCATTGGATACCTGCTTACCTTCCAAGCCCAGACCAAAAGCCAGATTACGCGCCTGAAAAGCCAGCATTCCCACAGAAGGATCAATCCACTCTTTTAAAATCTTCTCCGGCGTTTCAGCCGCAACCTTTTCGATTTCAACGCCGCCTTCGGTGCTGGCCATCATGACCAAGCGCGATTTAGCGCGGTCAAGCACCATACCGAGATAAAGTTCGCGGTCAATATCGATACCTTGTTCGATAAGCAACTTTTTGACTATTTTTCCTTCGGGACCGGTCTGATGGGTTACGAGATTCATTCCCAAAATAGATGACGACAACTCTTTTACCTCGTCAATATTTTTAGCAATTTTCACGCCACCGCCTTTTCCGCGCCCGCCGGCATGAATCTGCGCCTTCACAACGGCAACTTCCGTCGGCAGCTTTTTGGCCGCCTCAACCGCTTCCTCAACGGAAAACGCCACATAACCTTCCGGTATGGGCACATTAAACTTTTTCAGGATACTTTTTGCCTGATACTCATGAATTTTCATTAACAGCTCCTATATGTAAAATTAAAGTATTAAATCTGTTTTTATTTCAGAATCTTTTAATATACGGATTTCTGTCAAATTTGTAAAAAATAATAACCATAAAATGATTTTTTTTTTAGTATTTGTGATTTTAATTACTGAACCCATTAGCGTCTAAAAAAAACTTGACATCTCTCGCTCGTTTTGTATATTGTTGGCGAGTAATTAGCGAGTAACGGAGGAGAAATGCAAAGGAATTTATCGCCGAACAAACAACGCTTTTTAAATTTTATCGAAAGTTATGCAAAAGAACACGGATACGCTCCGACAACATCCGAAATCCAACTGGCCTTGGGCGTTAAATCCAGCGGCACGGTTAGCTGGTATGTACGCGAACTGGAACGCGACGGCTATCTTGTCAGAACCCGCGGCTACAGTGGCAAACGAGCGTTAACGGTTCGCAAAGCGGATCACCAGGACTCTTTCCTGCCGCTTCTCGGCGTGGTGGCGGCCGGCTACCCTCTTGAAGTATTTGAAAACCGCGATGAGGTCGAGGTTCCGCCGCATTATATTCATCCCGACAATTTCGTTTTAAAAGTGCGCGGCGACTCGATGATCGACTATCATATTCGGAACGGCGATTTTTTGATTGTCAAAAAACGAGAACAGGCGCAGACGGGCGATATTGTGGTCGCTTACGTTAATGAAGAAGCAACCTTAAAACGCTATTATCCTAAAAACGATTATATCGAGCTGCATCCGGGAAACGAAAGGTATGAAATTATCCGCGTTTCTCCGCACGACTCGTTCCGCATCGGCGGAATTTTACTGTACAGTTTCAGAGAATACAAGAATGAGAGGATATAACTACGCAAATTGGCCAATAAGAAGAAGTGTAACGATCATTAACGATGTCATTACTTAGTATAATAATATTGGAATAGTCAACATATATGGAAATACCAGCAGAGTTTGTCGTATTCCATATTTTTTTCGTTCGCAGTAACAGATAAAAGATTATGCAAAAATCCATTTTTCATATACGCCTGAAAGATTTTGAGATACAGACGGAACGTTTGCTGGATACGCGGCTGCGCGGCAAGGCGCTGGCCATTATCTCCGCGCAGAAGAGCGAGGCGACGATTGTCCGTCTTTCAAGCGAGGCGCGCCAAGAGGGCTTACGTGAAGGTATGCCGCTTTCTTTAGCCCGAAAAATGAGCCACAGTGCTATTTTTTTACCGCGCAACGAATCGCTTTATAAACGAATGGGACAGTATGTTTTTGAGCTTATTTCAAATTTTTCACCGCTAAGCGAACCCATAGACAACGGACAATTTTATGTTGATATGAGCGGCATGGAATTGGTTATGCGCTCCATTCGTCAATCGGCATACGCCCTGTTAAAAACGATTGAACATAAAAGCGGATTATCCGCCCTACTGGGCATAGGCAGCAATAAACTAATAACGCGTATCTCCACCTTAACGGTTCCCGAAATTATTTATGAAATTCCGGCGGGAAGCGAACCGCGCTTTATGGCGCCGCTTTATACACCGATCCTGCCGGTTGCCCAAGTGAAAACGGTACGTAAAATACTGGATTTTCTTTTGCTCAAACAAGTGCGCGAAATCCAGCGCGTTACCGATAAAAACGAAGGCGCAGCGCTGCTTTTCGGAGATTTTGCTCCCCGCGTTGCCATGGAAGCGCAGGGTTGGGATAAATCGCCCGTTATGCCCCCCAAACAAGAACCGGTTATCACGCGTCAGGAAATTTTGCGCAGCGACACCAACGATGCGGCAATCCTCGAAGCGGTTATCCAAATGCTGGCCGGACAGATCGGTTATGAACTGCGCCGACGCCGGCAAACGGGCGTTATTTCGCTGGAAATCCATTACAGCGACGGTTTTAAAAGCAACCGTAAAATGAAAGCCGACGCCAACGACGATCATGCGCTGTTTGACTTGGCTTTGCGTCTCTTTGAACAGGCAAACTACCGCAGGAATCGTATCCGCTCCATTCTTATCCATATCAACAAATTACGGCCATACGTAAATCAATCAGATCTTTTTGAGAATAAAAAACAGGAACGCGAACGATTGCAGCAAGCCGTCGACCATATTCGCGAACGCTTCGGCGCACAGAGCATTTATTCCGCCGCCGCTCTGAATCTGCAAAAACAAAAGGCGGCTTAATAAAACGAGGAGAAGGATACGTTTTAAGGCGAAACCCGCGAAGATAGGAATAATCCCCGATGCACAAAACATCGGGATAGGTTGGCGGGAACATTACAAGCTCGTCATTTCAATTCCGACGGGTTGGGGAAAAATTTTAACCACAGAGTATTTATAAAAAACGGACGATTCTACATATATTTTGCCTTTAAGACTTCTTCCCGCAAGGGCGAGACGGAATCGCAATGACAATTGAGCGAATCGAATTTCGAACCGGTTAATTAGAATACTTTTTCATAATAAAATCGCTATCGCCATCAAAATAAAATAATAAGACAACGCCTGAAAATAGAAAATGGAAATTAACGATATGAATCCTTCTAACTTTATAAACGTTCACCCCCTTTCGCCATGTTCGCACATTTAAACGTTCATTCGATTTATTCAAAAATGCAGGGAACGGCTTCGCCGCGTGAGCTGCTAAAAGCCGCTAAAGAAGCGCGCATGAGCCATTTAGCGCTCACTGAAATCAACGGTTTGTGGGGGGTTATAAAATTTGTGCAGAATGCGCGCGACTACGGCATTGCACCTATCGCCGGCGGCAATATTATTACGCCACGCAGCGACATCGTTTTGCTGGCGGAAACGCAAAAAGGCTACGAGAACCTTTCGTTTATTCTTTCCAAGATACACGAAAATCCGCAATTGAACATTGACGATATTCCCGTAAAATATTTCGGCGGTCTGTTTATCCTCTGCCCTCAAGAAGAAACACTGCGTATCTTAAGCAAATCTATTCCTTCCTCTCGCCTTTTTGTGGAGCTGCGTCCCGGCGGCCCCTTAAAAGAGCAGGAAGCGCATAAACTGGCGCAAGAATTTAGAATAGAAGTCGTGGCAAGCGGCGACGTCTATTTCTTACAGCCGCAAGATGCGCAGGCGCATAAAATTCTGCGCGCTATTGAAAATAATGCCGCGCTGTCTAAACTACCGGCGCAATCCTATAAAGACGAACGGCATTATTTCCGCACCGAAAAAGAGATGATCACCCTTTTTCCAAACAGCTTGGAGGCCGTCAACAACGCCCAATATCTTGCCGAACGCTGTAAAACGGACTGGTCGTTTATCAACACCGTTTTTCCGGCCGTTACATTAAAAGAAACGCGCCAGGCCAATATGCAATTGCGCAAATCGGTTTACGAAGGCGCGCGGCTTCGCTATAAAAAAATCACGGAAATCGTAAAAAAACGAATCGAATATGAGCTGTCGTTAATCACCCAAAAAGGGTTTGCGCCCTATTTTATCATTGTGGCTGATATCGTTAAACAGACGCGCGCCACCATCGGACGCGGTTCCGCCGCCGCTTCCGTGATTAGTTACTGTCTGTTTATCACCCAAGTCGACCCCATAAAATACAATTTGCAATTCGAACGTTTTATTCACCCCGAGCGCGTGGATATGCCCGATATCGACGTGGATTTTGCCTGGGACGAACGCGACAAGATCATCGATTATGTTTTTAAGAAATACGGCAAAAAACGCACGGCCATGGTCTCCAATCAGGTTTTCCTGCAACCGCGTTCCGCCATTCGCGAGACAGCCAAGGTTTACGGACTTTCCAACGATGAGATTAACGCTATAAGCAAACGTATCGGTTATCACCGTAAAGACGGCAGAGACGGCGGTTTGCTGCAATGGATAGAGAACGATCCGCGTTTTAAAAACGTCGATTTGAGCGAAACGTTAACCAAAGTTATTAAACAGAGTGAAAAAATTTGCGGCGCCTTTCGCCTTTCGTCTGTGCACTCCGGCGGCGTTATTATAACGCCCGACGATATCCGCAAATACGCGCCTGTTCTGCAAGCGCCCAAAGGCGTTCAGATTGTGGAGTGGGAAAAAGATCAGGTGGAAGATTCGGGTTTACTTAAGATAGACCTGCTCGGCAACCGTTCCCTTGCGGTGGTACGCGATACCCTGCGGCAAATCGGCAGAAGCGGAAATCGCTATACAGATTATCACCAAATCCAACCGGTGGGCGATAAAAAAACGGAGGCGCTGATGAAAGCGGGACACACCATGGGCGTATTTTACATCGAAAGTCCGGCCACACGCCAACTTTTACAGAAAGCGGGCCGGGTCGATTTTGAACATGTGGTGATATATTCCTCCATCATTCGCCCCGCGGCTAACCGCTATATCAATATCATGCTGGAACGTATTCACGGCAAGCCGTGGCGTCTGCCGCACCCCGATCTCCATTTTTTAAAGGAGAGCTACGGTATTATGGTTTATGAAGAGCAGGTATCGATGACGGCGAGAGAGATTGCCGGTTTCGGTTATGCGGAGGCCGATTATCTGCGAAAAGTGATCTCGCGCCCGTCATTAAAGCATATACGTCCCCAATGGCACCAAAAATTTATCAATGGCACCCGCCAACGAGGATACCCCCTCGCTTTGGCGCAAAATCTTTGGCAGATGATTCAATCCTTTTCCGGTTACTCTTTTTGCAAACCGCATTCCGCTTCCTACGCCATGCTCTCCTTTACCAGCGCCTATCTTAAAGCCCATTTTCCGGCGGAATTTATGGCCGCTGTCATCAGTAATCAGGGCGGTTACTATTCCGCTTACGCCTATTTGAGCGACGCCCGCCGTTTCGGCATTACCATCCTGCCGCCGCATATTAATCTCAGCGAAAAGGCCTATAAAGGCAGAAAAGACAAAATACGTATGGGATTTATGAGCGTTAAGCGCTTGCAGGATAAGGCGATTGACAATATTTTACAAGAACGTAAAAAAAGGGCGTTCCGCTCGCTTGAAGAGTTTGCCGCCCGCACGACGATTGATTTCAACGACGCCATGACGCTCGTCAAAGCGGGTTGTTTTAATGAACTTGAAAGCGCTTTGAGTTATAAGGAAATCGCTTTTAAGACGGCTTGTCTTTGGTTGGATAAAGATAAAAAGCTTAAATCCGTCAATCCCCCCGACAGTGCGACGCTCAGCAAAGAGGATAAATTGCAATTGGAAATCGAATCCTTCGGATTTCCCGTTTCTGAGCATCCGCTGCAAAAATATCGTCTCTTATTGGCAACGCGCGTTAAAAAGGCGCGGGATATTCCGCTCTATGAAAACAAAACGATTAATCTGCTCGGTGTATATATTACACGCAAAATAACCGCCACCAAAAAGGAAGAAGCTATGGAATTTATCACCTTTGAAGACGAAACCGATATTTACGAATGCATAATGTTTCCTAAAACGTTTGCCCGCTTTTCCGACCTGCTCAATTGGGAAACCTTGTTTGTGCTGCGCGGCGAAGTAAAAAAATCCTTCGGCGTATACAGCGTTATCATCGAAAAGCTGGCCAGCCTGCCGCAAATGATGGAAAAGATAGAGTCTGCTATCGATTCGAAAGAGGCGTAGCTTTGCAAAAAACATAGTTTCGCAAAGTGATTAATGTTGAATTACACAAATAGAAAAATAGATGGAATAAGCGTAAACTTTGAAATTCCGGTACTATTAATTAATGGAAAAAGAAGCGACTGTCATTGCTGAGGAAGCGGGAATCTAAAATCTCGCCTATACAAAATAGTTGCAATTTATGATTCGAGGCATCCTTCCAAACCTAGAAAAAAGAACCCTACTCTATCCCTGCAAAATCCTCCCAGCCGCCGATGTAAATGAGATTCTTTTCTTGATTATAGGCCAGACGCACGGAAACAGTTCGATCATCGCTGCCCCAATGCGTTATGGTCGGTATGAGAATAAAAACATTATCTTCGTTATATTCGGGTTGCTCATCAAGGAACACTTCTTTGCCGGTTCCATCGTCCACGCCAAGGCAATAAATGCAATAATGCAGATTGGGAATATTCAAATCAAAGAACCTATGCTCTCCGGGTGCAATGTTCTGCCTTTCTTCCAATATGTCAGCGCCCCAAACCGTATCGGCAACAGCGTTTTCATCATCCACTTTACCCATAGCTTTTAATTGAATGGTTGTAATGGTATGCGTTGAAGTCGAATCGTTAATAAATTTCACATGCAACGTATCATGTTTTTCCACCTTGCTATTCGTCAACTGATCGCAGCCGGCAAACAGCATAATAGTTAGTATGGGAAAAAGCGCACCCTTCAACAAAAGCTTATTGATCATTTAAAAACCTCCGTCTTATTTATTCGTATCGGAATTTCAAAAAATACCCTGTTTCGGACATTTTCATTTGTTTTTGTATTATTCTCAATTTTGAAATTATACATCGTTCACATAGGCCGTATTTTAGATTCTCCAATTTATCTGAGAATGACAATGTTGGACTTTTTTGTTGCCGTTTCTACATCATCCTCCTCTTTATCATTTCCACATATTTTAAACGGGAATCTTAATCTAACCGTTTTGCATTCAGATTCCTGCTTTCGAAGGAATGACACGTTGACGATTCTACCCGTACTTTTTTTATTAATCACTCAAGTTTCGCAGTAGTGTAAGTTAAATAAAAACCTATAAATATTGGGGCAAA
>CAYRJN010000071.1:0-17747 GCA_964424545.1 uncultured Calditrichaceae bacterium | reverse complement strand
CTTTGGGACGATCAATATTAACGGTCGGATCGTTCTTGATGATTTTTTCGCCTAATAAAAAAAGGTAAAAGCTGCGTATTGCCGATATATTTCTCGCCAAACTTGAAGCCGAAAGACCGATTTCACTAAGAGAGCGAATTAAACGATGTATATGCCGAGGTTTGACCTCTTGCGGCTCTTTAATACCGATATGTTCAAGATAATTTAACAATCTTTGAACATCTCGGGTATAGCCGTCAACGGAGTTAGCGGACAGATTTTTCTCAAAAGTCAGGTAACTTTTATATTGCAGAAATAATTCTTCATTTTTCATCTTTTTCCAAAAGCGGCTCGGTTAAGGAAAGAGCAATTCCCGACAGCATTACTTCAGGAGCCAACTTGGTAAAATCGCCTGAGAGAAGAGCGGTATCCACATTATTAAAACTGGAACAAGCGGCTTGTTTTTCGATAATGACGCCTGAGAGACGATTCTGATTTTGCCCGAAAAAGGTTACTTCCCCCAAAACTTTACTGGCCACATACCCGTTACAAAAATGCAGCTGAATATGAGCGTTTCCCGAAAATATGGATATCAGGTTGCCCCTGTTCTCTCCGATCGGAATATCGGGATAAATTTCAATTATTAATTTTCTCTTCTCTTCTTCATTTATAAGAACGGCGCGATATTGATTTTCTCGCTTTCTGAATTTTGTCTCAAGCGCCTTTTCAATATCTGCAAATACTTCATCGGTAAATTTAAACTTCATGGTTTTCTCCGGCTCATTACAACCGTTAATAATTTGGCTGCAACGCCCTTATATATGATATTTCAGACATTTTTAGTATTATTTTATCGTATCGGAGTTTCAAAAAACAATCCTAAGTTAATTTACTCTACGGAAAAAGACTGAGATTGTTCACTTAGATATATGACAATCGTTAAAGCGTTATTTAAGTTAGTAAAATTGCCATATAGCGTCAAATAAAATGATAAAATCTTATTTCTTTATTTAAATTGCTTTCTACTAAAAAATTTTCGTAATTTTGATAAATTAAATCTATCTATTTTACAGGAAGAACCGATTATGCACTCCTATCGTAAAAAAATCGGACTATTTGCCGGCGCAGCCGTCTTTTTTATTATTCTGCTATTGCCGCTGCCCGCTGAGATGCCTCCACAGGCGCTGAAAGTCGGCGCTATCGCTTCGCTTATGGCAGTATGGTGGTTAACGGAAGCCATTCCCATTCCGGCTACGGCTTTGCTGCCCCTAGCTCTTTTCCCTCTACTCGGCGTTACCGATTCCAAACAGGCCAGTTTTCCCTATGCAAATCATCTTATCTTCCTCTTTCTCGGCGGCTTTTTTATTGCCATTGCCATGGAGAAATGGAATCTGCATAAACGTATCGCTTTACAGATAATCAATATTGTGGGCGCCGGTCCCAATCGTATTATTCTCGGTTTTATGATTTCTACCGCCTTCCTCTCAATGTGGATTAGCAATACCGCCACAGCAATGATGATGGTTCCTGTCGGTATGGCGATTATCAAACAAAGCGCGGACATCATCAAAAAAGATAATCCCAATCATATAGACACTACGCCGGGAAAATTTAATTTCGGTACGGCATTGATGTTATCCATCGCTTTCTCCGCTTCCATCGGCGGCGCCGCCACTATTATCGGAACGCCCCCCAATACGATTCTCGTAGGACTCATCGAAAGCATGTATCACAGACAAATTGCCTTCTCCGATTGGATGCTCATCGGGGTTCCCTTGGCAACCGTTATGCTGCTTTTAACCTGGTTGTACCTCACACGGATTGCTCTTAAACCGGAGATCGAAGAATTGCCCGGCGGCAAAGAAACAATCAAAAACGAATTGAAAAATCTTGGTAAAATCACCCAAGCGGAAATGAAGGTGCTTGCGGTTTTTATTTTTGTAGCCGTGTCGTGGATTTTACGAGGTTTTATTAAATCGGGCAGCCAAATGATGCATGACTCCACCATTGCCATAATAGGCGCGATAATGCTTTTTATAATTCCCGTCGATTTTAAAAAGGGTATTTTTGTGCTTGATTGGGAAGCGGCCAAAAAAGTTCCCTGGGATATTATCATTCTATTTGGCGGCGGTTTATCGCTTGCAGAAGGATTTATTAAATCGGGCCTTGCCAAATGGATCGGTAGCCAACTCACTATTTTGCAGGGCGCCAATTTTATCATTTTGATAATATTTGTTGTCATTGTCGGTATGCTGCTAACGGAAGTCACATCAAATACAGCGACATCGGCCATGCTTATTCCTGTAATGGGCAGTATTGCCATCGGAATGGCTATTCACCCCTACGGGCCGATGATTGCCGTTTGCATTGCCTCGTCGTACGCATTTATGCTACCTGTAGCCACTCCGCCCAACGCTGTTGTTTTCGGCAGTAAATATATCACTATTCCCACCATGGCCAGGGTCGGCGTTATTCTTGATATAATCGGACTTGTGCTGATTATTATTACCATTACCTATTTAATACCTTTAGCCTGGGGAATCGATCTGCTCTCTTTACCGCTCTGGCTTCATTAACTTTTAAACGGAGAAAATATGGATTCCATAATATTGAAACAATTTTTAAAACGCATTGAACTTTTCAAAGAATTAAACGATGAGGAATTAGACCACATTATTTCTTACATTAAGATTGAAAAATATGAATCGGATACGCTATTGTTTGAGGAAAATACGCCGCGAACATCTCTCTACGTTATTTATGAAGGCGATATCGAACTATACAAAAAGACACCGCTCGGCGCCGAAAAACGAGTGGCTTATTTCAGTAAATACGATTTTCTCTCCGAAGGTTCGTTGATGGATAACTATCCTCACTCCACCTCGGCCAGAGCGCTCACAGGCGCTACCGTATTGGTAATTAACGCCGAACACTTTAAAAAGTTTATGAGAGAAGACCCCCAAACAGCGGGAAAAGTGCTGTCGCAAATTGCGAGAGTTATATCGCGAAGAATGCGTTATTCCACAACGCGTGTGGTGAACGCCGGAGCGCAATATCTTTCGGGGAGAACCAGAAAAGAACACGATCTGCTTGGGTATCGCGACGTGCCCAAAGAGTATTATTACGGCGTTCAAACCTTACGAGCGATAGAGAACTTTAACATAAGCGGAATCACTATTGCTCACTTCCCTGTTTTGGTTAAGGCATTGGCAATGGTCAAAATTGCCGCAGCCAAAGCAAACGCCGAATTGGGTATTTTGCCGCAAGATATAGCCGATGCCATTGTTCAGGCCGGCAATGAAATCCTAAACGGTAAATATCACACTCATTTCTCCGTAGATATGATTCAGGGCGGCGCAGGAACATCCACCAACATGAACGCCAATGAAGTTATCGCCAACAGAGCGCTGGAAATTTTGGGACACGAAAAAGGTGAGTACAAATATTGCCACCCCAACAATCATGTCAATCTTTCGCAATCCACCAATGACGCTTACCCTACGGCGTTAAAAATAGCGACAATAAACAGCAATAAAAAATTGGTACGTATCCTAAAGGAGCTTATTGCAGCCTTTAAAGAAAAAGCGGAAGAATTTTCCGAAATGATTAAAATGGGACGCACCCAGCTTCAGGATGCCGTGCCCATGACACTCGGACAGGAGTTTCGGGCCTATGCAGCTACGTTGGAAGAAGAGGTGGAACGTCTCGACCAAAATTCCGATCTGTTTCTCGAAGTAAACATGGGCGGTACGGCAATCGGTACGGGAATTAACGCCGACCCCAAATACAGCGAAAAAGTTATGCACTATTTGCGTGAAATCAGCGGATTGAATATTAAACTGGCTTCAGACCTCGTAGAGGCCACTCAGGATACCGGCGCTTTTGTCATGTACTCCTCCGCCTTGAAGCGGTTATCCGTCAAGCTTTCTAAAATATCGAATGATCTTCGTCTTCTTTCATCTGGTCCGCGCGCAGGATTTAATGAAATAAACCTACCCAAAATGCAGCCCGGTTCTTCCATCATGCCCGGTAAAGTTAATCCGGTAATCCCAGAAGTAGTTAACCAAATAGCCTTTAAAGTTATCGGCAACGATCTAACGGTAACCATGGCTGCCGAAGCGGGTCAATTGGAACTCAACGTAATGGAACCCATCATTGCCCAAAGCATTTTTGAATCCATTGAAATGTTGAAAAACGGAATGGTAACCTTGACCCACCGGTGTATTAAAGGCATTACGGCCAATAAAAAACGAATGCGCGATATGGTCAAAAACAGCATCGGAATCGTAACGGCTCTTAATCCTGTTCTCGGCTACGAAACCTGCTCCGAATTAGCCAAGGAAGCCCTTGAGAGTGATCGCGGCGTCTATGATCTTGTTTTGGATAAAAAACTACTTCCAAAAGATGAATTGGACGATTTGCTGGCGCCAGAGAAAATGATTCACAGTCGATTCGGCTATTCTAAATAATAACGGAATTATTAAACAATGAAAAACAGCAATAAGTATTTATTAATCGCCCAGGGCACGTTCATATTCGGTTATATTTTTCTACGGTATGCTTATTACGAAAGCGTAATGATTCCTTTTGTACAGGAGATTGTACTTGTCGTTTTGGGCACCATTGCCACCATTGCCATAACAGCGGCGTTAATAAGTAAACAGAGCGAAGTAGAACTGGAAAAAGAGCAGCGCGTAAAGATTTTCGACTTAAAATCGCAGCTTTATATAGAATTGATTAACCATATCGAATCGATGATAAATAAAGGTAAGCTGCAGAAAAACGATATGCTGCATCTTGAGTTTTTGACGCATAAAATTTCCATTGTAGCCAACGAAGAAGTATTACGGGAATATTCGGGTTTTATCGATACGCTCAATAAAATATCGGATGACAATGTAATCAGCGCTTTTGAATCGGATGAAATCAGCCTAAAATTATCCAATCTCTGCGGCAAAATACGCTACGACCTCATCCAGCGGGAAAGAGGTAAACAAAATGTGGAAAAATTATTGACCAAAAACATTAAAAAGTTTTAACCCACCCACTAATAACAAAGACTCCTTTAGCGTTTTGTACGTTACAGAGTAAAAGAACGAATGAATAAAAACAATAATAAAAATACGGCGTTCCTAATACTATATTTTTAAGCCACGCTCTCCTTATTTTCCGACCATTAAAAGAAAAATAAAAGCCGCCGACAAGCTTAACCGGCCAATCCATTTCATCATACCGATTGGGCAGCGGCAACCATCTTATTAAACAAGACCAATTGATCTTTCATTGCCGCAATGCGATCCTGAGGAGCGGTTCGCGCTTCCAATAATATCCATCCCGCGTAATTATTTTTAACAAACAAATTGAAAAGCTCCTGATAGGGATAATTTTTATCGTTTAGCTCGCGCACGTGCACGGTATCGCCAAAGCGATCCTTAAGCATATTGAAATTGGTTTCAAATCCCGGCGTCTGCAAATCTTCTTGATTACAATTCCAGCATATTCCTACATTCGGTTCGCTTACATATTCAAAAATCGCATTCATAACCGACGGTTTCGCCGTTTTGCGACCATGTACTTCAACCCGTATTTTTTGTCCGTAATCCTGAGCAAACTTACCGATTTTATTCAATGACTCGCCGATCTGTCGTATTGTTATTTGGGGATCGACATCATCCGGAAGATTATTCGGTTTAACCTTTAAACCGCTGGCTCCAATATCGTGACAAAGTTTAATTAACTCATATGAACCTTCAATATTTTTCTTCAACTCGTCAGGGTCGGGTGAATGGAAAGCCTGATTGGAGCCATATCCGACGCATTCCACCGTTGAATCTTGGAAACGTTTTTTTACCTCTTTCCTCTCCGTCGAGGACAGCGATGGTTCAACACCGTGTTTATGCTGTGTCCGCAGTTCAACGCCGGCGAAACCCGTTTTCTCACAATTACGAATCAAGGTCGGCAAATCCCAGTCTTTTCCCCATAAATAGGTTACCAAACCCATTTTCATCGTCTGCTTTTGTTCGGACTGAGAACAAGTGGAAAATACATTCAACGCAGATAATCCGGCGCCGGCCATTGCTGTTTTGGTAATAAAATCGCGTCTTGTAATATTATTCGACATTTTTGTACTCCTTAGTTTCTTGATCGTAAATTTTTATTTTTTTATCCATACATAAGCGCCGTTTAATCCTGATCGGCTACCGCCCGGCATTTAAGCGTTAAAACGCCGCGCTTGAGATAAGGGTAAATAAACGGCAATAAATTGCGTCCGTATCGTACCAGATCGCAGATAAGGTTCCCGTCAATCAAATTATTCAATGCATTCAAAGAAAAATGATATCGATAGACAGTAACTACGACTTATATTTTTTCGTAACGGAATTTCAAAAAATAACCTATTTCGGACATTTTCATTTATTTTTGTATTATCCCCAATTTTGAAATTATACATCGTTCACATAGGCGGTATTTTAGAATCTTCAATTTATCTGAGAATGACAATGGCGGACTTTTTTGTTGCCGTTTCTACATTCCTCTCCTCCTTGTCATTCCCGAATGTTTCTATCGGGAATCTTAATCTTGTCATTGTCCATATTCAGATTACTTCTTTCGAAGGAATGACACGTTGATGATTCTACCCGTACTTTTTCCATTAATCACTTTGCGAAGCTATTTTCTTACGAATATGAATATTTAACTCAACCATCAACGCCGAATTTTAAATTATAGTATTTTTTAATCTCAACGATCCTTTTATATGAAAAGTTAACGGAAAACCGGCATATACACAAGATTTTTATAATTTTTTAGTCCGACATCCGCCGATAATCACAATCAACCTGCATTCTGCCGTATCGATATTCTCATGTCGATTCTAAAAAACGAATAAAGTTATCCGATACAGGCGGCTCCGGATTTAATATTTTTCGGCCAATCCAATACTTCTTCAGACAGCCTCTATTTTTAAATCAGGCTTCTTATAATGGGCGGACACTATTCTCTTCAAAAGGATTTAATAAGCTTGATTTGATATGTTTAAATCGATAAGTTACTACAGAAATTGTGCCAAATAAAAACACTATAAACAATCAAGATAAAAATGGGAATTATTCATCTGTAATGATTAGTTTGAATCAGAATCTGAAATTGGAACAACGTCTTTCACCTCAGCAGATTTTACTCTCTACGCTGTTGCAATTACCGCTTTTAAATCTGGAGCAGAAGATAAAGAGTGAAATGGAGCTAAATCCAACTTTAGAAGAAGGCGACGAGCTCGATGAAGAAGCTCCGGAGATTGAGAACGATACGGACGATGTGAGTAACGAAGAGCTTCAATTATTAGATAAAGATAAAAAAAACGAAGATTACGAAGACGAAGAATTCGAAAAAGCGCAAAAAGATTCGGATCTTGAAGATTTTTTAAACGATGACAGCTCTTATGAAGTCCGTATCCCGAAAGATAAAAATACGAAAGAATATGAGCGTCCGGAAATCAGCGTGGAAAGTCTTCCCGAACACCTTCTTAGACAATTTCACATTCTTCCGCTCAGCGAAGGAGAAAGAGCCATCGGCGAATATCTTATTTGGAATATTAAAGACGACGGTTATTTAGACCCCGCTTTTAATATTAAAGAAGTGGCGGAAGATTTTAATGTAACCTCCGCAGAGATTGAATCGGTTTTAAAAAAAATCCAACGATTAGAGCCCACAGGTATAGGCGCCAGAGATTTACGGGAATGCCTGCTGGTTCAGTTGGAAGAAAACAGCGACGCTAATCCGATGGCCGTTGAAATTTTAAAAAATTATTTTGATGACTTTAAAAACAAACATTTTGACAGAATAATCAGCGCGTTAAATATCACGCGCGAAGAATTGCAGAAGGCGGTTGATGAAATTTTACAATTAAATCCCAAACCCGGCGCCAGTAAATTTAATAATCCCAGCAATTATATTGTACCCGACTTTATCGTTGAGAAAGTGGATGATGAGTTTGTCGTATCACTGAATGAATGGAATATCCCCCCGTTACGAATTAGTAAAACCTATAAAAATATGATGCTAAATAACAACAGCGTCGATAAAGATGCAAAACAGTATATACGAAAAAAAATTGAATCGGCAAAATGGTTTATCAATTCCATTCAACAGAGACGCGTAACCATGATAAAAGTTATGGAAGCTATTATTGAAAAACAGCGGGAGTTTTTTGAAAAAGGACCGGATTATATCAAACCGCTTATTATGCGTGAAATCGCCGATATGATCGGCATGGATAACTCGACGGTAAGCCGTGTTGTAAACGGTAAATATGTACAAACCGATTACGGTGTTTTCGAGCTGAAATATTTCTTTACGGAAAAAATTGAAACGGACGACGGCGAAGAAGTATCTACCAGAAAAATCAAAATGCGCATTAAAGAGATAATTGAAAAAGAGAATAAACAGAAGCCCTTAAGCGATGAAAAAATCGCTGCCATGCTTAAAGCGGAAGGTTTTCCGATAGCGCGCCGAACGGTGGCAAAATATCGGGAACAAATGGAAATTCCCGTAGCGCGATTGCGCAGAGGAATATAATTTAAGGTAAAAATAAAACATTAAAAGGAAAAACGAATGACGCACGATACAAATAAATTATATGCTACAACTATACTCGGGATACGCCATAACGGAGAAGTGGCCATGGCCGGAGACGGACAGGTTACGCTCGGCGCAACGGTAATGAAACATTCCGCAATTAAAATACGCCGCTTGTATAATAATCAAATACTCGGCGGTTTTGCCGGCGCCGCAGCGGATGCGTTTACCTTATTTGAACGTTTCGAAGAAAAACTGGAACGTTTTTCCGGCAATCTGGCCAAATCGGCCGTGGAACTGGCCAAGGACTGGCGTATGGATCGTTACCTGCGCAAATTAGAAGCGCTGTTGGCCGTGGCCGATAAAAATAATATTTTTATTATTTCCGGAACCGGAGATATCATTGAGCCTGACGATAATATCGCCGCCATCGGCTCGGGCGGGCCTTATGCGCTCGCTTCGGCAAAGAGCCTCGTAAAATATTCGCATCTCAGCGCCAAGGAAATCGCTGAAGAATCTTTAAAAGTAGCCGCGGATATCTGTATTTATACCAACACAAACATTACGGTTGAAACGCTGTAGGAGAAAAATAATGACTGAAGAAATAACCGAATATAAAGTCGAAAATCAAGACTTAACTATTCACGAATTAACACCGAAACAAATCGTTAAAGAACTTGACAAATATATCATAGGACAGGACAAAGCTAAAAAGATGGTGGCCATAGCTCTGCGCAACCGCTGGCGCCGTCAGCAGGTTGATGAAAATCTGCGCGAAGAGATTATGCCCAATAATATCATTCTTATCGGCCCCACCGGCGTCGGTAAAACCGAAATTTCCCGCCGTCTCGCCAAATTGGCCAAAGCGCCTTTTGTAAAAGTGGAAGCCTCAAAATTCACCGAAGTAGGCTATGTCGGACGAGATGTTGAATCAATTATCAGAGATTTAGTGGAAATCAGCGTACAAATGGTGCGCGAAGAGAAAAAAGCCGCTATGATGGATAAAGCAACGGAGAACGCTATCGAAAAAATACTCGATATCCTTCTCCCCCCTATCTCGCATCGCCAAAAACCCATTGGCGAAATGTCTGAAGAAGACGATCTTGAATTGCGCCATATCCGTACCAGAGAAAAATTACGCGACCAGCTTATTAACGGAAAATTAGACGATCGTCTTATAGAAATTGACGTACCGAGCGACAGTACGCCCATGATGCAGATTTTTTCACCCATGGGTATCGAAGAGATGGGAATGAATATTCAGGAAATGCTGGGTGGAATGCTGCCGAAAAAGATGAAAAAACGGCGCACGACCGTATCGGAAGCCATGAAAATATTAACCCAGCAAGAAGCGCAAAAACTGATTGACATGGACGAAGTTACGCGCGTAGCCATTGCCCGCGTTCAGGAATCGGGGATCGTGTTCCTTGACGAAATCGACAAAATCGCCGGCGGCTCTTCAGGAAAAAGCGGTCCGGACGTTTCACGCGAAGGCGTACAGCGCGACTTGCTTCCCGTTGTTGAAGGCACGTCCGTAACAACAAAATACGGAATGGTCAAAACCGACCACATATTATTTGTGGCGGCGGGCGCTTTTCACGTTAGTAAACCGTCCGATCTCATTCCCGAACTTCAGGGACGCTTTCCCATTCGCGTAGAATTAACCAGTTTAAGCGAAGATGATTTTATCCTTATTTTAACGGAACCGAAAAACGCCCTGATTAAGCAATATAAGGCCTTATTGGAAAGCGAAAAGGTGGAATTGGAATTTACGGAAGACGCTATTCGTGAAATTGCCAAAACGGCCACTATGGTTAATACACGCAGCGAAAACATCGGTGCGCGCAGATTACACACGATTTTATCGACGTTATTGGAAGAAATACTCTATGAAATTCCCGATAACCGCATTAAAAAATATAAAATTGACGCTAACGAAGTAAAAGAACGCCTTGATTCCGTTGTAAAAGATGAAGATTTATCACGTTATATTCTTTAACCGACTCTTTAGATACATTGTTTAAATGAAAGCGAAAATAAAATATTAATTTTGAAATTTTTATTATACGCTATTTTCTATTTTTCCGGAGGACGCAATGAACAAAGATTTTATATCGATCGCAGATTATGACAGAGAAGAACTCGAAGAAATTTTCGACATAACGGCTCATCTGAAAGCCAAGGTAAAAGCCGGTGAGGACCACATGGTTTGCCGCGGCAAAACCATGTCTATGATTTTTGCCAAACCATCGGCACGTACGCGTATCTCATTTGAAACGGGTATGTATCAACTTGGCGGTTACGCGCTCTATCTTTCTCCCAACGATATCGGTATCGGAAAACGCGAAGCGGTTAAAGACATCGCCCGCGTAATTTCCCGCTATAACGACATTATTATGGCCAGACTTTTTGCCCATGAACATATGCTGGAATTGGCGGAATACGCCACGGTTCCGGTTATTAACGGCTTAACCGACTATAATCACCCCTGCCAAATAATGGCTGATATCTATACGGTAAAAGAACACCGCGGCAATTTGGACGATCTGCGCATAACGTATATCGGAGACGGTAATAATATCGCCAATTCGTGGTTGAACCTTGCGGCCAAATTGGCTATGAATCTCGTCATCTGTTCTCCGTCCGGTTATGAACCCGACAAGAAAACATTGGATTATGCAAATAATGCCGGCATCAGTAAAATCGAAATTCTATCCGACCCCATTGCCTCCGTTAAAAACGCCGATGTGGTTTATACGGATGTTTGGGCTAGTATGGGACAAGAAGAAGAAGCCGCCGAACGCCGTAAAGTATTTATGCCCTATCAACTTAATAGCCAACTAATGTCTCATGCTCGCAAAGACGCATTGGTAATGCACTGTTTGCCCGCCCACCGCGGCGATGAGATCACGGATGATGTAATAGACAGCCCGCAATCCATTGTCTTTGACGAGGCTGAAAACAGAATGCACGTGCAAAAAGCGGTAATCGTTAAACTGCTTAACGGAAAATAAATTTAAATCGGGTCACCTGTTGAAAAATTCTCATTATAGTATTCGTGAACTCGAAGAGACGGAGCGTTCTTCATGGGATGATTTTGTCCGCCGCAGCCGATGCGGCGCTATTTTTCATAAAACAAACTGGGCGCAAATCATAAAAATTGTATTTAATCGTCCCTATAAAATCACGGCGCTCTTTAAAAATAATACCATGGTCAGCGGTATATTATATTGGCCTAATGAAAGTGTCATATCATCGATCACCAACGCTCCATTAACTTATTATCAGGGCATTTTACACTCCATTACGCCCGATAAAAAAGAATCTTCCGTTAATGCGGAAATTCAGGCAAAATCGGAACAATTAATTGATTACCTATGCGCCCAATATGCCTTTATCGATATTCCGCTGGCCGGCGCAAGCAAAGATGTACGCATCTTTAAATGGAAAGGATGGAATATTAATCCGGCCTTTACGTATCGTATCAAGTTATCTTCCGAGGAAGCGATTTTAGCGCGTTTCAATCAATCTTTGCGGCGCAAAATAAATCTTTCCAAACGGCAAGGCCTTAACGTTGTATCTTCCGATTATATCGGAGATATGACCGATTTTATTATGGATAGCTATAGCTACCATAGCACAACGCCGCCGGTGTCTTCTGCGCAAATCAATTTATTTTTAAAGGAGATCATAAAGCGAAGCATAGGCCGCATCTACTATTTAACAAATGGAGACGAAAATCTCGCCGGTTTAGTTGTTTTGGAAGACGAAAAAAATCTTTATGCGTTGTTTTCCGGTATAAATGCAAAACACAGAGGCACGCAATATAGCCAATATTTACACGCTTCCGTGCTGATTCTTCCCGAATATCGCGGTAAAACTTTTGATTTTCTCGGGGCAAATACACGTCAATTCGAACAATTTAAACGCAGCTTCGGCGGCACATTAGAGACATTTTATCGTGTTACCTACTATAAATCGCCCCTTATTAAACTTTTGCATCATATCAAAATCAGCCAAAATCTTTTATCAAGAAAAATTAAGCGGTATATCAAATGATTGTTTATATCCGTAAAAACAGATATATCGGCATACGGGAAAAATATGTAATAGAATTTATGCTTAATACGCTCGGTTATTTTTTTGAATGGATAGCGCCGAACGAAAACACACGGCATAATGAATTGATTTTGGAATTCGCGCCGTTAATCGGGAAAAAATATGTTAACGGCAATACGCTTTTCCTACCGAAGATTGCGGATTTGGAAACGCTGGGCGACATGGAGCCTTTATGGCAGGAAATTAAGGTTAACGGAGCGTCCGTTCCCCTAATCGCCGTTATCGATAATAGCGCCAAACAGGACAAAGGCGAAATCTTTTTTGATATTCTTGCTAATGTTTATTATCATCTCGCCCGCATTGAAGAATTATCCTTCGAACATCCCGATCAAATTGACGACAATATAAAAAATGCCGTTTTATATCGATACGGACGCTTTAAAATCCCTATAGTGGATGTGATTCTAAGTTTTTTCGACCAAATATTACGGGAACAAATGCTATCCGCCTCATCAATATTTTTCAAGAAATGCGCTTATCCGAAGGGGCAAGTGTTCGGAGCGGCGCTAACGCATGACGTTGATATTATTCGCGCTTATCACCCTCTGAAAAAATTAATCTTATCGTTGCGTTATCGTTTAAAACTATCCAAATCGCCGTCTCCTCAAGCAATGGACAAAAACGACGAAGAAATTTGGGGATTCAACAAGCTATTGGAATTTTACGAACAAAATAATTGGAAAGGCGTCTTTTTTTTTATTGCCCGTTATAGGGAAGGGCGTCATTTTCGTTATCGACTTAACAATAAAAAAATCAAAGCGATATTAAAACGCTTAAAAGGACTGGGACATGAAATAGCCTGGCACCCCAGCCGCTATGCATTCGAACGACCGAATCGATATCATAAGGAATTAAAACGCTTACAAAAAGTATCAAATAGTCCTATTTACGGAATGCGCCATCACTATTTACGCTGTTTATATCCGCAAATTTGGCGTCAAGACGAAGCTATGGGCCTCGCTTACGACGCCGGATTAACCTATCGCCGTCAAAGCGGTTTTAGAGCGGGGACAACGCATCCTTTTACCACATTTGACCATCGAAACAACCGTCCATTAACAGTTGTCGAATTTCCCACGACCTTTTTTGAAGCCAGTATCGCGGAAGAGCCCGAAAGTATCCCCCAAATTATTAATACGATTAAAAGCTATCACGGTTTATTAACCATCCTCTGGCATACAAATAATTTTTATGACGGTTGCAAATTATATGATCTTTGGCTGCGCATTATTACCGAAATAAAACAACATAATATCTTTATCGCCACGCTAAAAGAGCATTTATTTTGGCGACAACAAAGGATAGCTGTGACTATCGCTCATATAAAAACAGCGAATAATAAATTGACCGTTATATTTAATATTCCCGAGCGGTTAGACAGATTTTCCCTTAAACTGTTTAGCGCAGACAAAAGTGTTATAATTGAGACGAGCGATAACGTTTCCCTCATACGAAACGATGACATACTTACTGTTAATAACGGAAACGGACTGAAAAAAATTGAATTGGATATTTATTATTAATGAAAAAGATCCTTTTTGTAAGTATTGATCCGGCCAGCGCGTCCCGTCGTATGATCAATCAAATAAATACGGCTGTTGAAATCGGCTTTTCTCCTGAAGTAATAACCGTTAAGACAGCAGGGATTACGCCGCCGCCCAACATGGAAATTGATAAAATTCAGTATATCGTACAAAAGTACAAAAAAGGGATTTTACGGTTTTTAGAGTTTAATTTTCATCTGTTTCTTTTGCTGATTCGCAAGGATTTTGACATTTTGTTTTGCCGCGGCTTATGGGTTTTCCCAGCCGTAATACCGATCAAACTCGTTAAAAGACGTCCCATCATTTATGACGCACATGAATATTTTATGGGACATACAACTTTCAACGGACGCTCGGCGAAACGGGAAATTTGGCGTTTTGTCGAAAAAATAGCCGTAAAATTAAGCGACGCGCTGATCACCGTTTCCGAACCGATCGCCGAGCAATATGTGAAAGATTATCCTGAATTGAAAGACGTTTACGTCATCCGTAATCTTCCCCACAAAGTTGACCTACCAAGTTTCAATAAAAAAGAAATCTATGAAGACTCCGTTAAAAGCGTTGTTTTCTCAGGTTACCTGCTTCCGGGGCGCTCTTTACATAACATTATCCGCGCATTTTCTCTAATCAACGACAAAAATATTAAATTGGTCATTATCGGCAACGGTATTTTAAAAAAGGAGCTCGTTCAACTCACGGCAGAATTGGGATTAAACGACAGCGTTACGTTTAAAGCGCTACTTCCTAACCATCAGGTTATTCCTGCGCTCAGTCACTATGATCTCGGATTGTCTTTGATCGAGGCCGATTGTTTGAATAGACAATTCGCATTGCCCAATAAATTTTTTGAATATCTATCGGCTGGGCTTCCGATTTTGGCCAGTAATATTATTACGCAGAAAGCTTATATGGAACGATATAAGGTGGGAAAAACGATTAACCCCGATACGCCTGAAACGATTGCCAAGGCCGTTCGGGAAATGTTAAGCGACAAAATAAATTATCCGATTTGGCAAAAAAATGCCTTTATGGCCGCCAATGAATTAAATTGGCAAAATGAATCACCAAAACTGAAAAAAATTTTTAAAATGTATGAAGAACATAGCTTCGCAAAGTGATTTGAAAAGATTAGAAATTTTCCATATAATCGAACAATTAAAAAATATTTCGTAAAAAATTATTGTTTTTTTCTACTGTTCGGGTGGAAATACATAAAATAACGGAATATTCGGCTTAAGTGTTATTTCGACTGGCCCCCTGCGCCTAAGCAGGCATCGGGGTGGAGTGAAGGCTATAATATCTCCTTAAAGTGGACAATTTAAGCCTGATTTTGTTTTTAAGATTTCTCGACTTTGCTCGTGAAACATCCCGACGGATCAGGAAAATGACAAAATTACAAAAATAATTTTAAAACTATCTGAAATAAGCAATTTTTTTAAGATACCATATAACAAAATGTAGCATTGCCGACGGTACAAAAAACAAATGGTAAAAAAATATTTAAATAAATTAATCAAAAACCAATCCATAAAAAATATTTTAACCTTATTCGGTGGTTACCTGTTAGCGCAGTTAATAATGTTTGCATCTATGCCGTTATTATCACGCATTTACAGTAAAGAAATTTTCGGAATCTTTTTTGTCTATATTGCAATTGTTTCAATTTTATCTATAATATCTACTTTGCAATACGATCTTGCTATTGTTCTTCCAAAAGATGACGAAGACGCCATAAATGTATTAATACTAAATGTTGCGATCGTCTTTGTCATTAGTCTGCTTATTTTATTATTTATTATAGTTTTTTTTAACTATATAAACGATATATTAGGCAAAAAACAAATAGGTAACTGGTTATATTTTATTCCGTTAAGCGTTTTTCTAATGGGACTATTCCAAACTTTTAATTCATGGAATAATAGACTAAAACAGTACTCAACTATCTCAAAAGCCAATATATTCAAATCAATCACCAATTCGGGTATTCAAATTAGTACAGGATATGGTGGCTTTACTAATAGCGGATTATTTATTGGAATTATCAGCGGACAATTTATCGCATCATTGTTTCTATTGATTAAAATAATCATATCCACTAAAAAGTATTCCAAAATAATAAATATTAATCGAATAATTCTCTTGGCAAAACATTATAAAGATTTACCGATATTTAACACTATAATTTCACTAACCAACAAAACATCCGTTCAAATGCCGGTTATTCTCCTCTCCTCATTATTTGGATCGGCCAGTGCGGGACTTTATGGGATGGCTGATCGAATCATCAGCATTCCTTTTGGCATGGTTAATCAATCAATTGCCAAGGTTTTCTATCAAACCGCAACAGAAAAGTTTAATAACAATAGCAATTTTTTTGCGCATATTAAAAATACCTATATAAAACTTTTTCTAATTGCAATAATTCCTTACTCTCTTATTTTTATCTTAGCTCCAAAATTTTCAATCCTATTTTTAGGCGAACAATGGAAAGATACGGGATACTATATCCAAGCGCTTATCCCATGGCTGTTCTTAGCGTTTATTAATTCTCCCATATCATCAATTATTACTATTCTTAATAAGCAAAGATTTATGGTTATTTATAATTTTTTATTATTGATAGGACGCGTTTCGGCCTTATATATTGGTCATAAATATTTTAATAATGGATTATATTCAATTATATTATTCTCAACAGTTGGCATTATCTTTAATTTGTTTTTAATGTTTTACTTTTTACATATAGCAAAAAAATATGGCATAAAAAAGGATTTTATATAAAAATTTGTTTTACCCATTAAAAATTGAAATAGATAAGAAAATTTTTAAATTATTATCAATGCGACTCACAAAATCTTTATAACGATTAAATAAAGTGTGTCCATTATAAATATTTAATCTCAAAGAAAGGTTTTTATAATTGGTTTCATTTATTCCGCAAAGAAATAATGCATATAAATGGTATTCTTCTAAAAATATTCACGTAAAAGGATACCTATTCGACAAAGAAAACAATCTTTATCGGAACGAAAAATTAATTAATTATTTTAAAAACATTAAGGATAAAGAAAGTTTTGAGAAAACATTGCGAGAGGCAAACGGTCAATTTTCCGTATTGATTATTCAGGACGATTTCACGCTTGTGGGCAATGATCGAATTTTATTTTTCCCTTTATTTTATACGAAAATCGGAAATAATATTCTGATTTCCGACGACCCTTTTTATCTACAGCAAAAAGCCGATCTTAAGTCTATTGATGATGTCAGCGCCGACGAGCTACTTTCTGCAGGTTATGTCAGCGGTAAAAGTACGATAATAAAAGGATTATATCAAACACAAGCTGCTTCATTTTTATATATTAAGGGAAACCATATTGAAGTTAATGAGTATTATAATTTTTATGTGTCAAAAACATGCGATAAAAACTATAATCTTTTAAGAGAAGATCGTACCCGACTTTACCACAATAGTTTTACACGACTTATTCATACGATCGATAATCGTCAAATTGCAGTGGCGCTTAGCGGAGG
>CAYRJN010000070.1:0-17954 GCA_964424545.1 uncultured Calditrichaceae bacterium | reverse complement strand
AATGTACAAATTATTGGATATAATAGTAAAATATTCAATTCTTCATTTCAAACATTATTAAGCTAAAAAAATTAAAACAGGCGGCACCATATTCGCCCCGCCTGCCCGCCATAAGCCGTTTCCCAATTAATCGCAGGTAATTATGTAAGTGGAATTTCCAAACAGATCTTCATATTTCGGTCTCAGACGCTCGCTATTATAATATTTATCAACGCTTACAACCTTCTTTTTACTGATGACCACATCGATTTCAATATGTCCGTATTTTCCGTTACGCAAATTAACCAGTTTTCCGGAATCGTTGTTTAAGACCAAGTCGAAGGCCAGATTGCCGTAAACCATAGGCACAATAGAATCGGTGGCATCCGGTTCGCCGCTACGGGCAAGATAGCCCAATCGTTGATACATTACATGAAGCTGCTTGCCGTTATTATACTTAGGCGCCAATTTTTTCAATTCGGATGCCACGACTTCGCCGATACCACCGAGTCGTTTATGACCGAACTGATCCGTTTCCTCGTTTTCAAAAATCATACCGTCCTGTTCTTTTATCATGGCGCCTTCCGAAATAATGGCCAAGGAGTAGTTGCTGGGATTTTGTTTATAATCGTGCGATAACAATTCCGCAAGATGTTCGGTATTAAATGGGCTTTCCGGTATCAAACATCGGCTGGCCGCACCGGCCATAGTGGGCAGCATAGCCGTAAATCCGGCATAACGGCCGAATACTTCCAATACCATAAAACTTTCGTGAGAACCGGCACAGGTGCGCAGATTATGAGCCAGCTCAACAGTGCGCGTAATACAGGTACTGAATCCGATACAATAATCGGTACCGGGCACATCGTTGTCCATCGTCTTGGGGATGGCCACAACTTTAACGCCCTCTTCATGCAGACGCTGCGCGTAACTTAAGGTGTCGTCCCCACCGATGGCAATTAAGAAATCGATACCGAGAAAGTCAAGATTTTTTAAAATTTCCGGCGTAATATCATTAACTTCATTATTATATTTATCTTTAAGATGAGCCGGTACCGCCTTTAAAGGTAGCTTGCTCGGCAACGTTCTCGACGTATGTAAAAACGTCCCGCCTGTGCGCACCACTTTATCCACAAGCACTTCGGTGAGTTCTCTTACGTTATTAGAATTATCGGCGCTCTTATGCGGAACAAATTCAGCCATACCCGCCCAACCTCGTCGGATTCCGATTATTCGATAACCTTCTCGTATTGCCCTGAATGTAACCGCCCGGATGGCCGGATTCAATCCCGGCACATCGCCGCCGCCCGTTAATATACCTATCGTTCCTTTATAATTTGACATTGTCTACCCTCTTTTCAATTGTGTTATATAATTTATAGTATCGGAATTTCAAAAATCAAAACAAATTTCAGACATTTTTAATATTATTTTAAACTTCATTTTTTTATTTTGTAGATTTTAAATATTTTTGTATATACGCTCTTTTTCAGATTATCCGATTAAATCGACAATGAAAAATAATAGTATAGCATACAAATATCCCAACATGTGCGCCCCCATTGTCATCCCGCATGTTTTAAGCGAGGATTTTATTCTTCCTATTCTTGATTCAGAGTCTCCGATTCATCGGAGAATGACACGTTGACAATTCTACCCGTACTTTTTTCATTAATCACTTTGCAGCGCTGTGATCGATAATAGAGTGAAAATGGAAATAAAATCGGCGGGCAGGATTAACGTTCCCGCCGATCCTCAATTTATTCAAAAAGGTCCAATATATCTTCTTTTTTAAGCGATTTAAAGAAAGAATCTTCGGTAGAGATTAACGAATTTACCAAATCTTTTTTTCGGTTTTGCAGTTTAACGATTTTTTCTTCAACACTGTCCTTTGATATCATCTTATAGGCAAAAACCTTTTTGGTCTGTCCGATGCGATAAGCGCGGTCGGTTGCTTGCATTTCAACGGCCGGATTCCACCACGGATCATAATGGATCACATAATCGGCCGCCGTCAGATTTAGTCCGGTGCCTCCCGCTTTTAAACTAATAAGGAATATGCGGGTTTTATTATTTTCCTGAAATTCCTTTATGGGCGTTTCCCGATCTTTAGTGGAGCCGTCAAGATAGGAATAGCGAATATTTTCATCGTCAAAAAATTCCCGCATAATAGTCAGCATTTTTACAAACTGACTAAAAATAAGAACCTTATGATTTTCCGATATAATCTCAACCACCATCTCCTTTAAACCGTCAAATTTACCGGATTCATTATGTAGTTTTGGGTCTAACATTTGCGGGTGACATGCAATTTGACGCAAGCGGGTTAATCCTTCAAGCACTTTAAACTTGGATTTACCCACGCCTTTGCCTTCAATCTCCTTCATTATATCATCGCGATAACTTAGACGCCATTTATTGTAAAGAGCCTGTTGCTCTTCGGTCATAGGCGAATAAATAATGCTTTCCACCTTGGGCGGCAACTCCTTGGCCACATCCTCTTTTTTACGTCTTAAAATGAAAGGAAATATCAATTTTTGCAACGAATTAGCCACTTGAACGTTATGTTCTTTTTCAATGGGTCGCAAAAAGTTCTGTTTAAAGAAGTTTTGGTCGCCAAGCAAACCCGGATTTAAAAAGGAGAACTGCGCCCATAAATCCATAGTATTATTTTCCACCGGCGTTCCCGTTAGGGCAAGACGATTAGAGGCATCCAGCAGGCGGGCGGCTTTAGACGTTTCCGAAGCCGGATTTTTAATATTTTGTGATTCATCCAAAATAACATAATTAAAATGAATTTCTTTTAAAAATACAATATCCCGTCGTAAATGTCCGTAAGTAGTTAAGATCAGAGGATATTTACGCAAGCGGCGTATGTCTTTGGTTCGGCGCGTGCCGTAGTGCAATAAATGCTGCAGATCGGGAGTAAATTTGGTTATTTCACGCACCCAGTTAAAAATGACGGAAGTCGGCGCAACGATCAGATTAATTTTACGCGGATTATTTCTAATTTCGTTTAACAATAAAGCCAGGGCCTGAATGGTTTTACCCAATCCCATGTCATCCGCCAAAATGCCACCGAATGAAAAGTCTTTTAAAAAGTTAAGCCAATCATAGCCGGCGCGCTGATAATTGCGCAGGATATCTTTAAATTCATCGGGAACTTTGTAATCTTTTATAGTTTCGAAATTATTCAATTTGCTTAGTTTTTGTTTGCTCAACATATCCATCGATTTATGATCGGCTTCCGCCAATAGGCGGTCGATAAAACTGAGATGATGATTGTCAAAACGTATCGTATCATTATCAATTCGTCCGAAATTGATAAGATAGTTAAACTTCTCAATTAATTTCTCCGGCAGCTTGGCCAAGCTGCCGTCACGCAGTTTTACATATTTCTTTTGAGCGTTCAAGGCTTTTTTCAACTCTTTTAAATCAACGGAAACGCCGTCCACTTCAAGCAACAATTCGATATCAAACCAATCGGATTCGGAGGAAATATTGACGCTGATATCGGCCGCCGAACGACGGACTTTAAAGCGCACCAGTTTTTCCTCGCCCATAACCTCAAAGCCCTCTTTCGCCAGTTTGGGCAGTCCGTCAAAAAGCCAGTCCAGCGCTTCTTCAAAAGTGGCGTAAAATAGGCCAGGCGTATCTTCGATTATGCCGCTTTCCAGTACGCGGTCGCGGATAGCCGTTTCCGTCTCGCGATCCCGCGTTACACGGATAATTTGCTTGGTTTTTTTATTATAATGTAAATATTGATCGTTTGTATGACTGAAGGGGATCTCAATATCTTCATAAAAAGTAGACAAAGTTATAACCAATTGGTCATCCATTTCCGCAATATAAATTCGCTTTGCCGTAACCGTATGAATTTCCGTTACTTCAATACCCGGTGGGAATTCCACGTAAGGGAAAATGGGTAGCTTGGCAAGATATTCCGAAATAAACTCCTGATACTCGCTTCGTGACAACGATATTCGCAATTTTTCATCCACAAAAGATTTAATATAGGAGTAACTTAACGGAAATTTGCAGGAATGCAGTTTGCCGTCCTTATAAAACCAAATAGGATTAACCGTTAAAATCTGCGTTTCTCTCGTAATGGGAATTTCTTCTTCGTCGCGCACAAAATAGGGCTGAAAAGTATACAAGCGGTCAATTATCTGCAATTTAAACTTTAACGTCCACGGTTTTTTACCGAAGCGGATACGCGTGCCGATGCTGCCGTCTTCATTCTTTATATGCAGCTCGCTATGCCTTAACAAATTAAAGACCTGTCCGGCATCCAGACCGAAATCGAGATAACTGGTTTCCAATCTGCCGCGAAAATACACAGACGATTGTTGCGCCTGTAAGCGTTCCAAATAAGAAATGGCAATCAAATCACCCGATGTTCTGAAAACATTCTGTGCGGAAAGCTCATTAAAAGACGGCTCCTGAATGCGGCCGTATGTGCCGTCTTTTTTCATATAAACTTTTACCGGCTTAATATTCCAATAGTTTTCGAGAATATGAATAATATAAAGCAGTTTCCAGCGCACTTCCTGAGAAAAATCGGTATCCACTTGCTGGATGGCAATTAGTTTTTCAAAATATTCGCGCCAATCGGTCGTCTCCGCTACACCGGGCTCCTCTGCCCGCGATTGCTCGTCAATTACTTTAAGCGCCGCGGCAACGGCATGCTTGCATACGTAATTATAGGGACAGGTACAGCTTGATGAAAAGATTCCGTTTTCCTTCTGAATTTTTACAATGTACGGTTCCTGAATGGTGCCGGTAACCGCGGCAATCACCGATACGTTATCCATCTTTTTAATTTTAACCCGCTTATCTTTAAAATAATCCATACCTTGTTTAAAGATAATATCGGGAACGCGATTTTTTATATCTTTAAGCTCAAGTTCCAAAATAAACCTCTCGTTACATAGATCAATTACAAACTTCGATTATAAAAATATAACAATATAATTTTTTGTTTACAAACGTAATTAATGAAAATATTGATAAAATTTAAAATTATTTTTTATATCCCCTCAAATATTTTACGATTTTTACCGTAAAACGGCATCGTACGCTCATTCGTACCACAAAATTAATTTTGGTCACATTTTTTTAACCGATTTTAAGAGTCTTTACCGAATCATATAAGAAGAAGCCTGTAAAAAAATGACTAACCTTTAGGAGATTTCTATTACATCCAAGATATGCAACCACAAGCTTTTGCATTAAATTTGAAAGTATGATAAATTCAAATCAACGCATATTATTTTAACGGATAATCAAATCAGGCCGATATATGGATAAAAATGAAATACTCAAAAATTTCGCTCTCGGTTTTATCCCCCTGTTTATCTTTATAGCCGCCGACGAAATATGGGGCACGGAAATCGGGTTGATCGTTGCTATCGTTTCCGGTATTTTACAGATGTTTATTATCTGGTTTATCCAGCGCCGTTTTGATAAAATGATTGCCTTCGATACCGGATTGATTATCCTTCTCGGAAGTATTTCCATTGTTTTTGAAAATGATCTGTTTTTTAAGCTCAAACCGGCTTTGATAGAAAGTATTATGCTGGTTTTGTTCGGCATCCATGCTTTTTCGGATAAACCGCTGCTGTTAATGATGGGCAAACGCTACATGGGCGATATGGCACTCCACCCGCAGCAGCTTGCCATGATGAAAACAATGAGTCGTCTTTTGTTTGTCGTTATTCTGATTCATACGACGCTGATCGTTTATTCCGCTTTTTACACGAGCAAGGAAATGTGGGCTTTTATATCGGGCGGCTTGTTTTATATTATCTTTGCTTCGATTTTTGCGGGACAATGGGTATATATTAAACTCATCAAAAAGCCCTTACTGCAAAATACGCAAGACGAAGAGTGGGTGGATATCGTTGAAGAAAACGGCGCCATAATCGGTAAGGCTCCGCGCAGCGCCGTGCACGGTAATCCCGATTTGCTTCATCCCGTTGTGCATTTGCATATCTTCAACGGCAAGGGACAGCTCTATTTGCAAAAACGTTCGCAAAACAAGGAAGAGTTTCCCGGATTGTGGGATACAGCCGTAGGCGGACATATCAGCAGCGGAGAAACCTTGGAACAGGCGCTGATGCGCGAGGCACGGGAAGAGATCGGGGTTACACCTTCTAATGTGCGCCCGTTGGCCAAATACGCCATACGCAACGATTGGGAAAGCGAGCTGGTGCATTCATTCTACATGCAATACGACGGTCCTTTTACGCTTGACGAATATGAAGTGGAAACGGCGAAATTCTGGTCGGCTTTTGAAATTAAACGTATGCTGAGCAGCGGCATCTTTACGCCCAATCTGGAGCAGGACATTAAAATAATGAAAAAATTAAAACTTATTTCTTAACTGAGAAAATGATCTGTGGGTTAGTTCGATGATCCCGCTTAAGCGAAACGGGATAAGTGAAATCTTCGAATTACATTAACGGATAAACTTATCTTTATCTATTTGAATGATAAATGTAAAAACTGCCACGGTAAGTAAATAATAATTTAAACATACAGAATAAAAAGAGCTTCCGATGAAATATTTGACTATCGTACAAAATAATGAAATCGCTGTTTTAACCCTTAACCGCCCCGCCAAAAAGAATGCGTTTAACCAATCGTTTTTGGAAGAGCTGCAAAACGCCGTTGACAAACTGACTATTGACAACGGCATACGTCTGCTTATTATTACGGGAAGCGGAGAAAATGTTTTTTCAAGCGGCGTTGATTTAAATGAATTGATAACCTTTAAAAATATTAATGAAGCGCGACTGTTTGCCGTGCAATTGGAAAGGACTATGGCGGCTTTGCTGCGCTTTCCCAAACCGCTTATCGTCGCCATGAACGGACACGCCCTCGGCGGGGGATTCGGACTGGCCGCTTCGGCCGATATCCGCTTAATTACTAAAGAGGGAAAGATCGGTTTCCCCGCCGTTCGACTCGGCGCTATTTTGCCTATTGGCTGCACGCTGCGCATTAACGCCTTAATCGGCGCGGGAAAAACGCGCGAGCTTCTTTTAAGCGGTAGAATGTTAAACGCACAAGAAGCGCTGACAATGGGGCTGGTCAATAAAGTCTGCGATAAAGAAAACTTGTTGGATGAGGCTTTTAATTATGCCTACAATATTTTAAAAGGCTCTGATGAAGCTTTACGCTTAACTAAGGAAATGACCAACCAACAACTTACGGTGGAGACCACCCAATATACCGTAAATTTTGCCGAAAGTTTTGCTTATCTTGCTTTTAGCGACGATTGGCAAAACAGAATTAATTCGTTTTTAAAGAAATAAACGGAACACCTTCTGCGTTTATTCGGAAAATTATCCATTAAAGAAAGCAAAGAGGGAGTTATAAAATGGAAGACAAAAAATGTTTTAACTGTGAAAGAAGCGATTCGCAAATTCCGGTTATCGAGATGAGTTTTAAACAGAATAAACTGTGGATTTGTCCGCAGTGCATACCCAACTTAATCCATAATCCGGACGTGGTCCAACAAAAGTTGGCCGAGGCCGAACAGAAATTCAACGTTTAGCATAAAACGCTCTCTTTTATAAAAACGCAAAGGCCGCGTTTAATTAACAATAAGGCGCTTTGCGTTTTTTATTTCCTTTTTCCGCACCAATTTGGCGGGATATATACACTTACAGCGTACTGAACTTTCCCAAGTGTTTATATTTTAGTATGGGAATTTTAAAAAACAACCTATTTCGGACATTTTCATTTATTTTTGTATTATTCTCAATTTTGAAATTATACATCGTTCACATAGGCCGTATTTTAGATTCTCCAATTTATCTGAGAATGACAATGTCGGACTTTTTTGTTGCCGTTTCTACATTCTCCTCCTCCTTGTCATTCCCGATCCCGTATTGACGGGACGGGAATCTAAATCTTGCTATTGTCTACATTCGGATTCCTTCTTTCGAAGGAAGGACACGTTGACGATTTTACCCGCACTATTCTCATTAATTACCTTGCAAAATTATGTTCTTCTTTTACCATTAATCTGATAACTTTAACGGTAATCTACAAAGAAGTGCCCAAAAACTTTCAACCGCGAAGAATGTGCTACTATTTTCCTATATATTCGGCGATCCATTCATGAACGGTCTTCCACCATAAACGGGCGTTTTGCGGTTTACGCACAAAATGATCCTCATCGGGGAAAAAGAGCAGTTTTGAGTCTACACCCTGACGCTGTAGGGCCGTAAAAAGCTGCAACCCCTGCGTATAGGGCACGCGAAAATCTTTTTCACCGTGAATGACAAGCAGAGGAGTTTTAAAATTTTTTACCAAATTGGAAGGCGACCATTTTTTATAAAGCGCCCCATCGGACCATGGCGTACCGTTAAATTCCCATTCGGGGAACCATAACTCTTCCGTGGCGCCGTACATACTAACCTGTTCATAAACGCCGTCGTGCGAAACAAGACACTTAAAGGGATTTTCATGTCCTTCAATCCAATTAATCATAAATCCGCCGTAGGATGCGCCTGCCGCGGCGAGACGATTACCGTCGATAAAAGGATAATGGTCGAGAACATACTGCGTTCCTTTTACCAAATCTACGTAAGGCGCGCCGCCCCAATCATGTGAAACAGCGTCGGTAAAATCTTGCCCGTATCCACGGCTGCCGTGGAAATTTATAGCGTAAATAACATAACCGGGCGCGGCAAACATCTGATAATTCCAACGATAATGAAAATCGTCGCCCCATGCGCCCTGCGGTCCGCCGTGTATAAGTTGTATGGCGGGATATCTCTTTTTCGGATCAAAAAAGGGCGGTTTGATAATAAAGCCCTGAATTTTATCTCCGTTAGCGCCTTCAAACCAAAAAGGTTCAAGTTTGTTCATTTCTAATTGCGCGAGACGTTCGCCGTTTATGTCGGTAATCATTTGCGGTTTTTTAGCTCCGATTTTGTAAACAAACAATTCATGAGGACGGTCGGCGGACTGAATTTTTAACAGCATTTTTTTATCGGAAATAAAAGCCATACCATTCACATAATATCCTTTTAAAACCGGAGAAATTTTCCCGTTTTTGAGAGCGACCTTATAAATATTAATCATTCCTTTTTCGGAAACCGTAAAAAAGATATCTTTTGAAGAAGGATGCCATAATATGGAAGATACGGAGAGATCGAAGCCCTCAGTCAGATCGGTAAATGCAGCGCTTTGTCGGTCATACAGCATTAAACGCTGTTTATCGGCTTCAAAACCGGGCCGTTTCATGGAAGTAAAGGCTATATATTTGCCGTTCGGCGAATAGTTGGGATTATTATCGTTTCCCTTGCCTTCCGTAAGCTTTTTTATGTTACCGTTTTTAAACGATAAAATAAAAATATCGTTATTGGTGCTGATGGCCGGCACGGGATCAATATTACGCACAAAAGCGACCTCTTTATCGTCCGGTGAAAAAGTATAATCGTGATTGCTGCCCAAATCAAGCGGCGGAGAGTCGTAATCCCCAGGCGTTATATCATTCAATTTTTCGCCGTTAATATCGGCCATAAAAACATGGCTGCGTTTGCCGTCTAACCAGCGGTTCCAATGACGATAAAAAAGATGATCGATAAGACGCGCCTTAACTTTGCTTTCTTCTTTCGCTTTAATTTTTTTCTTAAGACAGTCTATGGTTTCACACTCGGGATAAACATCGGACACAAAAAGCATATTTTCCCCGTTATTGCTCAATACCATACCGCCGGCTCCGGCTATAAATTTCGTAACCTGTTGCGCCTTATCCTCATCAATATTCTTACGCCATATTTGACCCTCGCGGCTGAAAAAGAGGCTTTTTCCATCCCGCGACCAAACGGGATGCGAACTCGATTTTTCACAATGGGTAAACAGGCTGCTCATTTTTGTTTTTAGGTCAAGCAGATAAATATCGCTTTTAAAATTATTGCTTTTAATGTCGGGCACGGTTAAGTCATAAGCAACCGTCTTTCCGTCGGGACTGACGGCAAAAGCGCCGAGACGTTTCATAGCAAAAAAATCTTCAAAAGTAATGGCTCGTTTTTCTCCGGCAAACACTATCGACTGCAGGGAAAGGAACGTTAGATTAACGATCAACGCATAAAACATTTTTTTTACGATTGAATTTTTGTAAAGCATATTACCTCCGTTGGTTTCAAAATTGAACTTCCGATTAAAATATCAATATTTCAAATCAAGGGCAATCTTTTTCTTGATTTCTCATTGTTTAAGCGTATCGGAATCTCAAAAAACACAAAATCACAAATCAAAATATATTTTCTTTGTATTTGTATTATTTAAACAATAGTCTTATATTTTTGCATTACGTTACAAGCCTGTCGAAAACGTTAATCCGTTTAAACCATATTATCGGAGACAAAAAAATGGCTATTATGTTTCGCGCTTCCAAAGAATTGGAAATGAGGATTGATGAATACCTTGACGCCGTCAGTCAGGGTCTATTAATTTTTAAAGAAGCCGTAAAAAATTATCTTGAAGACGACAACGACATGTTTCAACAACGCCTGCACACTATCGATAAATTGGAAAGCAGAGCCGACGATTTGCGCCGTCATATCGAAACCGATCTATATGAACACTCTTTGATTCCAGAACATCGCGGCGATGTTTTGGCGCTGTTGGAAAATACGGACGAAATCATTGACGCCGCCAAAGAGTCGCTTAACCAATTCGACGTTGAAAAACCCTACATTCCCGAAATTTACAATAAAGATTATCTGGTTCTATGCGAAATGGGAGTAAACGCCGGCGAAGCTATCGTACTGGCGTCGCGCGCTTTTTTTAAAGAAATTCGAGCCGTTAAAGACCATTTGCATAAAGTATATTTTTATGAAAAAGAGGCCGATAAAATTTCCGACCGTATTAAACGCAAAGCTTTTTCCTCCGACGAGCTCGATCTGTGTCAAAAATTTCATTTGCGTTACTTTGCCTTGCATATCGATTCCATCGCCGATTATTCCGAAAAGGTAGCTGATCGCCTTTCTATTTATTCCATCAAAAGAACAATTTAAGGTTATAAAAGATTATGATTTTTATCTTTTTAACAAGCGGATTATTTCTCGGCTGGTCCCTCGGAGCAAACGACGCCGCCAATGTATTCGGCACGGCCGTAGGCACCAAAATGCTGCGTTTCAAAACGGCCGCGATTATCAGCAGTGTTTTTGTAATCATCGGCGCGGTGGTCGGCGGCGCCGGCGCCTCGCATACGTTAGGGAAACTCGGCGCGGTTAATGCCATTGCCGGTTCTTTCATCGTCGCGCTTTCAGCAGGTTTTACCGTTTTTTGGATGACAAAATTAAAAATCCCCGTTTCCACTTCGCAGGCTATCGTGGGCGCCATTATGGGTTGGAACTTTTTCAGCGGTATGATGACCGATTATAACTCATTGACCAAAATCGTTTCAACATGGGTTATCTGCCCCGTATTGGTGGCTGTTTTTGCGATTCTGCTCTACTATTTATTTCGTTTTTCTATTGACCGGCTTAATCCGCATCTATTGGAAATGGATATGTATTCGCGTCTCGGACTTATTCTCGTGGGCGCGTTCGGCGCCTATAGTCTCGGCGCTAATAATATAGCCAACGTAATGGGCGTTTTTGTTCCCGCCGCCCCATTCGACGATTTGAATCTTGGTATTTTTGTTCTTTCAGGCACCCAGCAACTATTTTTTCTCGGCGGCACAGCTATTGCCGTGGGTATTTTTACCTATTCGCGCCGCGTAATGGAAACCGTCGGCGGCAGCTTGTTAAAAATTTCGCCCGTAGCGGCTTTGGTTGTGGTGCTTTCCGAATCTATTGTACTCTTTCTCTTTTCTTCGCAAAGTTTGGAAAGTTGGTTAATCGGACACGGTCTACCGTCTATCCCTCTCGTTCCCGTATCCAGTTCGCAAGCGGTTGTCGGCGCGGTAATCGGCATCGGAATTATCAAAGGCGGGAAAAATATTCGCTTTAAAGTTATGGGAGAAATTGCCGGAGGTTGGGTTTCCACTCCCATTGTCGCTGCTGTAATTACGTTTATCTCTCTGTTTATTTTCCAAAATGTGTTTGACCAGCAGGTTTACGAAAAAGTGATCTATAAAATCGATCCGGAAGTGGAACAATATCTTCAAGGACAGGACGTCAACACGAAAAATCTCGCTCCTTTAAAGAATATTGTCTTTGAAAGCGCCATTCGAATGGATGAAAAATTAAAAGTCGCAACGGATTTCGATAAAAAAACGCGTAAAATCGTTATCGAATCTGCACTCATTGAACCGCTTTATATCAATCCGCAAATTATCAATGAAAAAATTAATGAAGATTGGATAGGCAAAAAACGTTACAGGGCTTTAATAAAACTGCAAGGCAAGAGCTTTAATCACAGCTGGCAATTAATACAGGCTTTACAAGATATTGATTCAAGCTGGCGATTCAAAGATAATACGGTTGTTAACGCCAATTATAACAAAACCTTGCAAACACAATTGGAATTTCTGACTACTATTTTCCGTAAAAAACAAAACGAATCGCCATTATCACCGTAAGCGGGCGCGCTTCATCTCTTTTTAGCTGTATTTACATTTCGCATAAAATCTTTATACGCGACGCGGGAAACCGCCGTCTTTTTAAAACGCTTTTTAAAAGCCGCCTCATCCAAGTTTAGTAAAGATTCAAAAGTCGGCGCAATATTTTCTTCCGTCGGTTGAAATAAGGATTCGTTTGTTGGTTTGGCAAATTTATTCCAGGGACAAACGTCCTGACAAATATCGCAGCCAAACACCCATCGTTCCATATTGCCCGCAATAGACGAGGGAATCGGTTTATCACGATATTCTATGGTAATGTACGATAAGCAGCGCGCGGCGTTGAGCCGGTAGGGTTGTAGCGCTCCGCTGGGACAGGCGTCGATACAGGCCGTACAATTAGCGCAATAATCCGTAAGCGGCTCGTCGTATTCCATGCTTTTATTTATCACCAACCCGCCGAGGAAAAACCAAGAACCCGCATCACGGCTGATAATATTGGTATTTTTGCCCTGCCAACCTATTCCCGCTTCAACGGCCCAAAGTTTTTCCTGCACCGGCGCCGAATCGCAAAATAGGCGTCCTTGCAGGCTTTCGTCAAATTTTTTCAACTGCAAAAGCATATTTTTAAGCTTTTTTTTGATTATTTGATGATAATCTTTCCCCCAGGCATAACGACTTATTTTCGCTTTATTTTCAGAAGTGGAATGCGAAACAGCCGTATAATAATTTTGGGCGACCATAACTACCGATTCCGCCCATGGTTCCAATTTTGTAATATCGAGCCGTTTTTCGAGATAATTTTCGAACCAGCGCATCTCGCCGTGCCGTCCTTTTGAGAGCCATTCTTTCAAATAGGCGCCGTAGCGAAGATGTTTATGCGCCGGAGCGATGCCTACTTTATCAAACCCCAACTTTCGAGCTTCTTTTTTTATCTGTTCTGAATCCATAGAATAATTTATCTCTTGTCGCCAATAATGGCAATTTTAAATGTCCTTCTTTCGATCTTGGTAATGTTTTAATAATTTCAGCGTACATTCAAAGATCTTTTTAAAAAAAAATCTGTAAAAAAATATTGTAAAATATTTTATTGCCATATTTGATTTAATATTGTAATTTTGATGATTGAATTGTCTAACGATTCTTTGAAATGCGTTTAAACGATTAACAAGGAGTTAAAAATGTATAAGTTACTCGGAGTTTTATTTATGTTAAGTCTTTTTATGATCGGCTGCCAAAAAGACGGCGGCAAAGCGGGCGAAGAGAGTAAAGCGCTTACCCGTGACAAGATAGAAACAAAATACAAATGGAATCTCGAAGATTTGTATAAAACGAAAGCCGATTGGAAAGCGGAAAAAGATAAATTTGAAAAATCATTGGTCGAGTTTAAACAATACGAAGGTAAATTAGGTAGTTCCGCCGCCAAGCTAAAGGCCTGTTTAGACCTGATGATGGATAAATCCAAAACTTTGATGCGCTTATATTCTTACGCTTCCATGCTCTCCGATCAAAACACAAAGGAGTCCGCACCGCTCGCTATGAAACAGGAAATGGGACAGATTGCCACGAAATTTTCTTCGGAGACGGCTTTCATCGACCCCGAAATATTAAAAATAAGCGCCGCCCGCATGAAAAGTTTTTATCGCACTCAACCTCAATTAAAAGTTTACACGCAGTATATCGACGATATTCAACGCCGGCGTGCTCATACGCTTGATCCGACGGGAGAAAAAATTATAGCCGACGCCGGTATTATGGCCGGATCGCCCGATGATATTTACAGCATTTTCAGTAATGCCGATCTGCCTTACCCAAGCGTTAAACTGAGCGGCGGCGAAGAAGTTTACCTAAATGCAGCCGGATACGCATTAAACAGGGCCAGCTCAAACAGAGATGACCGCCAAAAAGTATTCGAAACTTTTTTCGGAACACTTAAAAAATTTGAACGCACCTTCGGAACGCAGTTATATGCCGAAGTTAAAAAGGATATGTTCTATAAAAACGTACGTAAATACGACTCTTGCGTGCAAAGCGCTTTGGACGCCAACAACATTCCCGTAGCAGTATATACGGCCTTGATTGACAACGCCCATAAAAATCTACCGACGCTTTACCGCTATCTCAAGCTGCGTAAACGGATGCTGGGTTTGGATGAATTACATTACTATGATATGTATCCTTCTCTCGTTAAAAAAGTGGATATGGATTATAATATTGAAGAAGCCGAAAATTTGATCAAAAAAGCGCTCGGCGTATTAGGCGATAACTATGTCGCTACCTTGGATAAAGCTTTCAATAATCGCTGGATAGATATGTATCCGACAATCGGTAAACGCTCCGGCGCTTACTCCAACGGTTCCGCTTATGATGTTCATCCCTATATTTTAATGAATTTCAACGGCAAATATGACGACGTCAGCACTTTAGCTCACGAGCTGGGACACACTATGCACAGCTATTATTCCAACACGCACCAACCCTTTGTCAACTCCGATTACCCGATTTTTCTTGCGGAAGTGGCGTCGACAACCAACGAAGTTTTGTTGGCCGATTATGTTTTAAATACACTGAAGGATAAAGAGAAAAAGTTATCAATCCTTGGCAGCCAGTTAGAAACCTTCCGCACAACCCTGTTTCGCCAAACCATGTTCGCGGAATTCGAACTAAAAATGCATGAGATGGCCGAAAACGGCGAATCTTTGACCGGTGACAACTTAACAAAACTCTATTTATCGCTGTTGAAAACATATTACGGCGCCGATAAAGGTATCACAAAAATAGAGGACTTATACGGAATCGAATGGGCCTATATACCGCATTTTTATTATAATTTTTACGTATTCCAATATGCCACGTCATACTGCGCTTCGACGGCCATTGCCGAAAAAATATTGCAGGATAAAACGATGAAAGATAAATTTATCAAAAAGTTTCTAAGCGCGGGACGCTCGGAATATGCTATCCCTATTCTTAAAGGCGTGGGTGTAGATATGACCACATCCGAGCCTTTTGATCTTGCTATGAAAAAAATGAACAGCATCATGGATGAGATGGAAAAACTTTTATCTCAAAAATAACGTTTTCAGTTAATCCGCCGTTTTTATATACCGCAACCCATATATCCGTTGCGGTATTTTTTTTACAAAAAACCACATTTAGGGAACCTTTAATGAACTTAATCGTTCCCTATATATGCCCAGCAGATAAGCGATTTTTTTATAATACAGCTTCACAAATTGATTATTGAAAAAGATGGGCAGGGCTTTTCAATGATTCCGTAGAAGCGGAACAGGATAAGATAAATCTTGTAATCATAGAGTTGATATAGATTATTCTTCTTTTATTAAGATGTTGAATGATGAGGAAAAACAAGAGAAGGGGAAGAATCTTTTAAATGTACATTATTGACGTTTTAAAAATCCGTTTAATAAAGCCGGATCAATGTGATAAAGGATACGGTTTATAGTAAGCTTAATTCTTTATACTTTAGTATTACAAATTAATTGTGTAAATAAATTATTTTTTTGGGAGGAACTTTTTATGAAGTTATTTAAATCAATGGCCTTACTCAGCGTTGTATCGATGCTGTTTCTTTTTTCCTGTTCGAATAGTAATACTACCGAACCAGAACCAGATCCTTTAACTGAGATCCCTGACGACGCCTCGCCAATACCAAATGCTCAAGCTGCCGCCGAACTAGCGACAGCTACGTTAAACGGCGTTGGTGATTTTGTCGCCGGCGCGCTTGACCCTTTTTATAGTACAAAAAAGCCAACCAATGTAAGCGCCGATTCTCTTTATTATAAAGACGGTTGGTGGTACTATATCGCCAGCGTATATTACAACGACGGCGAAAGCGGCAATGATTTCGGTATGGAATTAGACAATAAATATCAATTCAGTAAGAACGGTTCTGTACATCAATCATGGGCAACAGCCGATAAAGTTCATGCTATTGTCGACGTTGCAGGAAGCTACTCTACCCAAGGAATGACAATGGATATCAAATATTATTTTGATGTTACTTTTTCGAACATTAATAGCAGCGGCGATATGATTTTGCCGATTATCGTCGACGGCGCGGGATATTATGATTTTATCATTACAACAACCGAAGAAGGCAAACAAAGATACTATCTGACCTACCGTTTTGATAATTTTAAAGTTCCGGAAAATGATTATCCTATGGGAACATTAAAAATAGGCACAAAAAACTACAAAATCAATATGATTTTTGACGGCACCAACATGGTCACGGTTGATGTTATGCAAAACGGTAAAACCGTTTATTCTATGCAATATAATCTCGATAACGAAAATTCATAAATAAACGCTATGATTTGTGAAGGCTGCATATTTATGCAGCCTTTTCAGTTTTTATAATTTACATTTCTATTTCTCTTCTCTATCCGAAGCTTTATACAATCCGAAATTAGATAACGCAGGCAGATTATTAGATTGTGTAATAACAATTTTCACTCGATTCGTAGTTTGCGGTTTAATACGCAGCAATCTTTTATAGCCGATTGTTGTTCCCTTTGCTATTTCATGCCATTTACCGCCCTTTAGCGCTTCAATGGAAAACCCGGCTATGCGCTGACCAAAACGAATCGGTTCTTGCAGCATAATACGATCAAAAGTAGTTTGTCCCTCAAGATCAACAATAAGCTGAGCTTGTCTAACGTTGTCGTCCGTTGCCCAATAGCTGTCCAAATCTTTGTCCACAATATTCTTCGCAGAAAAATATTCATTTTTATTGCGTGTATTATCGGCGGTAACCTTTTTATTCTCAGCAAGATTGGTTTTAAAAGTCTCCTCCAATATCTCTCGAAAAGCCGTTAAAGATTTAATATCGTTTTCATGTATCAAGCCGCGTTGATCGGGCGGCAAATTAAGCAAAAAAGTCCCGTTTCTTCCGACCGATTTATAATAAATGTCGATGAGCTGTTGCGGAGTTTTAACTTTATCATCCTGCGACTTGTGATAAAACCAGCCCGGCCGTATGGAAACGTCGCACTCGCCTACAACCCATTGCCGACCATTAGGGTCGCCGCTATTCAGATATTTGGCGTCGGCTTCGCCGATAGTCATATCATCAGCGTTGATCGTACTCCAATTGGTTTTTCCCGCAATACCGTGTTCGTTGCCAATCCAGCGAATATCCGGCCCTGCGTCGGAAAAAATCAGAATATCCGGCTGCATCGATTTTACATATTTTGAGATACTGTGCCAGTTATAATACGTTTTTCGATCAATTTTGCGGGTTTCATTAGCGCCGCCGTAATAACCGCTGCCGCCGTTGGCGCCGTCAAACCAAATCTCGGACACCTTATAGGGGACATCCAAGAGCTCTTTTAACTGATTCCTGTAGTAGATAAGGTAAGCTGGACGGCCATAGTCGGCATGATTGCGATCCCAGGGGGAGAGATAAAGCCCGACTTTTAACCCC
>CAYRJN010000069.1:0-18002 GCA_964424545.1 uncultured Calditrichaceae bacterium | reverse complement strand
GAGCGCGCGAATCTTCCGTCAGCCCCATGGCAACGCGCATATTGCCTTTCATTTTTTCCAACATCATAATAACATTATATTTAGGCGCTTTAACTATATCGGAACGAAAGCCCCATTGTACAATACGCGAAAACCCGTGGCGGATTCCGAAAATATGATATGCAGCCTGCCAGGCGGCGCCATATTCGGTTCCGTCCCCCAGCCATAAATATTTGCCGTCCTCGTCATGCAGCAACTGGCCTTCGTCAAAGCCTGTTTTTACCGTATCCATGGCGTTATAAGAGCGTAATTTATCTTCAATGGTTTGCAGGCGGCTTTCAAAAGCATGCAGGGGAGGATTATCTTTACCAATATTTTCATAAGCCGAAATCGTAAAAAAATCCATATGCGAACCGATTGTACCCGTGTAATAATTGGTACCGGCAAAAGCGTGATCCAAAAATTCTACGCCCCAGTTTTCTTCGATTTCTCCCAGCATATTACCCGGGCCGATAACGATATCGGGATAAGCGTCTAAAGCCGCGGCAACCGTATAATCATAAAATTTATAATACTCCTCTTTTGTTCCGCTCCACCAATCGGCGTTATCGGGCTCCGTATACAACCGCCATTGCCAGCTGCGGATCTCTTCTTCGCCAAATGTTTGTAAACAATGAGCAACCAACGAATCCACAAAATCATACCATTTATCATAGTCGGTCGGCGGATCGGTTATGGCGCCGAATGCGCCGATATGGTAATTTTCCGGAGCTAATTCAGCGGGAATATTGCCAAGAACGATAATCGGCGCCAGCCCATTGTATTGAGCCGATTGTATATATTTATCAAAATTCGTATAATCATAATATACGTTTCCCTCATTATCGATTTTATAAATATCATTTTGTGGATAATCGGGACGTCCGCCGGTGGCCGTCATTAGAATAACACGTTTCAGATAGGGATGCATATCCTTCAAAAATGTATTGGGCTGTCCGTCTTCCGTTAACAGGAACGAAGGCGACCAAAGATTGATGATATCCCAAATCGGTTCTATTCTATTCTTCGTCTCCGAGGGATTAACGGTAAATTCTACATTCGCCGCGCTGATAAAAGAAATAAATAATAAAAAAGTAACAATGCTTTTCATTTTCATACTTAGCCCCGTTTTTTTTGGTATAAAATTTTAATACATGTATTTGGACCTATTTACCTTTTTCTCCACGATATATAACCGCAATACCGTTTAAAAGGTTCCAATAACGAATATTTTCAAATCCGCTGTCGACCATTAATTTTACAAAATTTTCAACGGAGGGGAAATTTCCCACGGATTCCGGCAAATAACGATAGGCTTCAGGGTCTTTGCTGACGAGGCGGCCTATGGCGGGTAAAATTTTATTAAAATAGAAAAGATATATTTTTCTAAAGAGAGTTGACGTGGGCGTTGAAAATTCCAGAATAACCGCCTTACCCTCCTTCTTTAAAATACGGTTCATCTCCCGCAAAGCATCGGCAATAACGCCCATATTGCGAATACCAAAAGCGATGGTAACGCCGTCCATGCAGGCGCTTTTCAGGGGAAGCTGCTCGCCGTCGGCATTAACAAACGATATAGAACCCTTTTTTTCAATCTTGCGGGCTCCCAATTTCAGCATTTCCAAAGCGATATCGGCGCCTATAACCGAGCAATCGGCCTTTTTGGCGCTCTCAATGGCAAAATCGCCGGTTCCGCAAGCCAAATCAAGAACTCTATCGCCGTTTTGCGGATTAAGTTTGGAGATCGCTTTTTTACGCCAATAAATATCAATACCGCCACTTAACAGATGATTTAATAAATCATAGCGTTTGGCAATACCGTTAAACATCCTTTTTACATATTGTTTACGCTCAATGCCGCTGACCGCCGCTATTCTCTGCGCTTCGCTTTTGTTTTTCTTCAATCGTTTCTCCATTGATAATTTATAGTATCGGAATTAAAAAATAATCGACCATTTACTATTGGAATAATATATATTTTAGATTTATCCGCTTCATTCCGATAAAAAACACCCGATCCGTCGTGGTCGAAATGACAATTTTATAAAATTTTCTACCAACAATGCATCCCCGTGTGATTTAATCAAAGTTGGTATACACATTTTCTATTGAGAAGGAGTCATTTTCCATTTGTCATTTCAACCGCCAATTCTTTAAAATATTTCCTTGAAATTTTAACAGCACCCTTTTGCCACACCTGCGGCCAGGGAAAGAGATAATCGGGCAGCATATAAGCCGCTAATTTTTCCCGCAACAGGTTTCTTAATGTATTTATATCGCCAAGCTCGTCAGACTGCGCATGTAGGAACAGCGCCGGACGGCTTCCGAATTTTTTATCCTCCACCGGTACAATCACCGCGTCGAGAACGCCCGGCAACGATTTTACGGCGCGTTCGATAACTTCCGGATAAATATTCTCCCCGCCGGAGATGAACATATTATCCAAACGTCCCGTCACCCATAAACGGCCATGTTTATCCAAGTATCCCAAATCTCCCCCTGCATACCAGCCTTCTTTATTGCAAATATCAATAATCTGCCCATTACGCAGATAACCGGAAGATAAAGTTTTTCCCCGCAACAAAATTTGTCCTTGGCCGTCAATTTTCAATTCACGGTACCTTAATATGCGGCCTGATGATTTTAAGGTGGTTAAATCGGATCCGGACGGCGTTGTCGTTACCTGCGAAGCCGACTCCGTACTGCCGTAACTCGTATGGATGCACCAACCCCGTTCATAAGCATCTTCAATTAAGTTCGGCGCAACGGCACTACCGCCGACTAACAGCGCTTTTAATCCGGCAATTCTGTCCGTTAAATCGTTTTTTTGCAGTAATGTTCTTAATTGTTTCTCAACCAAAGAAATATGGGTGATCGACTCTCTTTCCAATATTTCGCCGAGCCTTTCCTTCGTCCGCATAACACGCACGGCGGCGCCGTCAAGCAAAGCCCGAAATAAAATCGACAAACCGGCGATATGATATAAGGGCAGCGAAAGCAGCCAGACATCGCCTTTTCCGAAAGGAATATTCTCGTTTGAGCCGAGTGCGCTATAATAATGATTGACAAAACTATGCGTAACAGCCTTGGCGCCGCCCGAGCTCCCCGAAGAGAAAACGACGCTGACAACGTTTTCTTGCGCGCTCTCCGTAAGCGGCAAATCCTTGCTACCGTTATCTTTATTAAATATTTCCTTAAGCGCAATAAATTTTATTCCGTCCGACAGCGAATTTCCGCGCGTTTTTTCGGCGATAAAAACGGAATATGAAGCGTCCGCAAGAATGGCGCCCATTTCCGTTTGCGAATAATAACGATTAATTGGCGCAGCCGCGGCGCCGATCAGCGGCAAAGCAAGAATCAGCAACGCCGTTTGCCAATCGTTTTCCGCACTCAAGGCGACGTAATATCCTTTTCGCACGCCAAGCCGACGAAGATGACGCGCCAGCTTATTAATTTCCCGCCAAGTTTCTATAAAAGTAAAAGATTTACCGGCGTTGATTAAAAACGGCCGCCGTGCGTCGTTAAATAGGCGTTTGTGCCATAATTCAACATAAGTTATTGTTTCTTGCAAATCAGATATCCCATTTAACCAATTTATTTTTGTTAATATTCTGCGCTTTTTGCCATACATCGCGCACATCAATCTCGCCTTTGCTAAAGATAAAGCGTTCGCTAACTAAATCTCCCTGCAAATAGCGGTAGGTGTAAAAGCCCATAGCCGTTTCCTTATCCCCACGGGCAGCGGATAATTGTATTAAAATATTTAAACCTATACCGCCGCTAAATATATCGCTGAAAATCGTTTTTACATCCCGTTTTTTATAAAAGTTTATCAGTGCTTTGATTTCATTAAACGAGCCATACAGTTGCGGTTTAACGATAATAGCTTTTAAACCCTTAAGCGCAGTCTCGTCCGGCTTGTTTTTGCGTATAAGAGATTCGTCTAATGCAAAAGGGAAGCCGCTTTTTTGATAAAAATGCCCCAATAAGCGTGTATCTTTTAACGGTTCTTCAAAATAATCTACCGATAATTCTTCAATCCGCTGCGCAAAATCCAAAGCCTGCGCCAATGAAAGCGCGCGATTAGCGTCAAGGCGAAAACGAATCTTTCTTTGAAAATATTCGTTAATCTGCAATAGGACTTGCGCGTCTTTCTCTAAAGAGAGCGAATCGATTTTTACTTTTACAACGCCGTATCCTTCCTTTTTAATGCTTTCTATTTTTTTTTTATCACGCAGTTCGCCGCGTAGCAACAAAGCGTTAATCCGCATCTTTTGTGCCGCATCGGGATTCAAATATTCGGCAAGAGATAAGTTTTTCCGTTCGGCTTTTAAAGAATATAGCGCAGCGTCCACGGCAAAACGCAAGGCAGGAGGAAATCCCCGTAAATCCTTTTCCGTTAAGACGTTATCCGCTTCCATTAAAAAATAACGTTTAACCGAAGGCAGTAATTTTATAATGTCATCCAATGTTTCGCTTTGAAATCCGGGCAAAGGCGCTATTTCAGCTCGAGCCGTATAACCGTCCTCATCTTCAATTTCGAGAATAAACCCATTGCGCCCATGGAGAGAAACACCGCCGATACTAAAGGCGTAAACAAGAGGTAGTTCAAATCGGTAAAAACGACAATCGATGATTTTCAAAACAGCCAACCCGCGGAAAAAAGAACACTATAAATTAACAATAGCTTACCGGTATCGCCAAGAGCCGCATTTAAAGCCGAGCCTTTTTCGCTAAAGATTTTTTTAATAACGGGAAGAGCCGGAACAAGAAACAACGAGGCCGATAGAACATACAAATTTTTACGAGATAATGCGTAAACAATAAAAGGAATCAAAGCGGAAAACAACAACAAAAAAAGATATTCCCATTGCGTAAAACGTTCGCCAAAACGCACCGCCAGCGTTTTTTTACCGGCTTTGGCGTCCGTTTTAATATCGCGCAGATTATTAACGACAAGTACGGCCGAGGCGATCAGACCGGGCGCAATTCCGGCGATTAAAACAAGAACGTTAATTTGATGGGTATTAATATAATAGGTCCCCCCAACCGCTACAGGGCCGAAAAATATAACTACAAAGATATCGCCCAAACCGTTGTAACCGAGCGGATAGGGCCCCCCTGTATACAAAATGCCGAATAAAATGGAGAGTAAACCGATCACTAAAACAGGCCAACCTCCCGCAAAAACGAGATACAAACCGCAAAGAAATGCAACGGTAAATACGGCAATAAAAGCTTTTTTCATAGTCTGCGGTTTTACCAGCTTAGCCTGCGTCAGTCGTTGCGGACCGTGACGCTCTTCCGTATCGGCGCCTTTTATATAATCATAGTAATCGTTGGCAAAGTTTGTGCCGATCTGGATCAGCACCGCCGTCAACACCGTTATAAAGGCCGGCGCCCAATGTACCATTCCGACCTCATAAGCCATTGCAATCCCGATAATTACCGGCGAAACAGCTGCCCATAATGTTTTTGGCCGCGTCGCAAAAATCCACATTTTCAATTTTCCCATAAACAACAAGCTCTTCTCCTAAGGTGTTTATAAAAGACTAAAAAAAATAGTTTATTGTATAGGAATTTCAAAAAACAACCTATTTCAGACATTTTTAATATTATTATTGTGATTTTTTATAATTTTGTTAGTAGAGAAATCTTAAACGTAAAATACATATTAAATCATCCGCTTTCCGGGAATACATTAGTTTAAAGATTTCTCCGCTCCATTACGATAAAAAAATCGTAATTCCGATCAAAATGACAAATATTCGCATTTCATACAATTATTCCAATATGCTCCCGATTGTCATTCCCGAAATCACACATAGCCTGTCAATCCCACATGTTTTAAGCGGGAATCTAAATCAAGCCGGTTACTGCATTTAGATTCCTTTTTTCTAAGGAATGACACTTTGACGACTCTACTCGAACTATTTTTATTAACCACTTTGCGAAGCTATGTTCTTCAAAGATATTTTAGAAAATAAATTATGTTTAATTTAGCGATTCTCCAATTATTATCGCCTCAATTTGTAGACATTTTCTCTAATCAAAATCAAAACCGCTATCGTTTACATACGCGGCAGGAGTTTCGCTGACGGTGTAACCTCTTCACTCTAATCCACTAAGCATCGCAGTCACACGGTCCAACTCCGCTTTGCGTTACCTGCTCTCCGATTGACAAAGCGCTTTTCCGACTACCAAAAGATCCTAAATAGCAACGCATTCCATAGCAAAACAGCAAACAATTATTGTACGATGATAAACAAAGAACGGAAAAATATTGTAATAAAGCTTCAAATTTTAATGAAACCGTCTTAGTAAAATCAATAGACAAAATAATAATCTTATTTATACCAATGATGATTTCTCTTTTTACGTTTTTTAATTTAACCGGCGCCCCCTAAACCCTGAAAACGCGGCATACTATTCAGCACAAATTTCAAAAGAAAAAAAAGAAGAAAGTAGCTCTATTAGACAAAAGGCTAACGGAATTTTCTAATTACGGTTGACGCTTAAATTTGGAGAAATCCGGCTTTCGCTTTTCCAAAAAGGCATTACGCCCCTCCTGCCCTTCTTCGCTCATATAATAAAGCATCGTCGCATTACCCGCCAGCTCCTGTAATCCGGCTTGACCATCGCAATCGGCGTTCATAGCAGACTTTAAGACACGAATGGCCATCGGCGAATTAGCTAGAATTTCCCTGCACCACTGCACGGTCTCTTCCTCTAACTTTTCCAAAGGAACCACGGTATTAATCAACCCCATATCCAAAGCTTGTTGCGCATTATATTGTCGGCATAGAAACCAAATTTCGCGCGCCTTTTTTTGACCAACAATACGCGCCAAATAAGCAGAGCCGTAACCGGCGTCAAACGAGCCCACTTTAGGACCGGTCTGACCGAAAATTGCATTATCGGCGGCAATGGTTAAATCGCACATCAAATGTAATACATGCCCCCCGCCGATGGCATAACCGGCAACCATGGCAATAACCGGTTTTGGACATGTGCGTATCTGACGTTGGAAATCCAAGACATTCAAACGATGTACGCCTTCGCTGTCTTTATAGCCCGCTTCGCCGCGCACGCGCTGATCGCCACCGGAACAAAAGGCTTTTTCACCTTCGCCTGTTAAAATTATTACACCGATGTGCGGATCATTTCGCGCTTCGTCCAAAGCGGCGCTCATTTCCATCACGGTTTTCGGACGAAAGGCGTTGCGCACTTCAGGGCGATTAATGGTGATTTTTGCAATTCCGTCAAATTTATGATATTTAATATCCACATAATCCCCCGCCTTTTCCCATGCAAATTTACTCATATACACTCCTTAAAACATTAATACTTTTGCACTTTTCTTATCTTATCTCAGTCATTTTTAGATAGGAGAAATTACAAAAAAAATGACAAATAATAAAATTTCTGAATAACTATTTAGTAAATTGCGGCCAATTGAAATTTTAAGTGGAGACCATTATGATGCTCCATCAAAAAAATGGATATTAACAACATAGATTGTCATTTTGACTCCGAAGGGTCGTAATAAAAATCTTATAGCAAAACAGATCTCAGATCATCCGTTTTTTGTGAACACAGTGCTTTTTGTCATTTTCTGGCCTATTCAGATATTCCACGAGCGTAATTGAGAAATCACAGAATTACATAAATGAGTGGATTTTTCTCAGTTTATTTAAATCTAGAATGAAAAAATTCAATTCTATCTTTTTTCATTTGGACTGTCCGCAAATGGCGTGATCATTTTTCATTTACTTGACCCACCTGCCAACGTTTGCGGGTACGACGTCTCCGATACGGTCTATTTTCATTATAATAACTATTTTTTTTAAATTCCTATACAATAAATCAAAAGCGGAATCATTTAATATAGGTTTAACTATTCAGCAAAAAATACCTGAATAGTTTTAACGACGGAAGTGGGCTTTTCAGCATAAACCGTGTGCCCGCTGTTTTTTACAATCTCCAAAGAAATATTGTTATTAACAGCCGTCATCTCCCGTGCTATTTGTACAAATTTTTCATCAAACTCGCCGACAATCAAACGAATCGGCAAAACGTTGCTCTTCAATTTCTCCCAAAGAGAAGGCTGGCGGCCCGTGCCCAATGTGCGAAGGGATTGGGCCAGTCGATTCGGTGAATTTTGCAATCTGCGTTCATATATTCGTGGAAAATTTTTTTGCTTCACAAGATTTTTAAAAAGCGGCATAGCATACCAAAAAGCCAAAAAATCCGACAACGCATCATTTTCCAAACGTTGCGCCAGTTTTTCATCATGGGCTAAACGTTCCTGCCGTTCACTTTGATTTTTTAAACCGGGAGAAGACGATTCGAGAATAACCCGTTTAAAATATTCAGGATAAAACAGCGTTAAATATAGCGCCAGCCGACCGCCGAGAGAATATCCATAGAGATAGACCTGCTTTATGAAAAGCGAATCCAATAAAGCAACGATAGAACTTGCCGCTTTTTTCATATTTGAAACGCCCGCAGATTTTCCGTGCCAAGGCAGGTCCACCATTAAATAGGAAAAATCGTTTTTCAACGCTGCTCCTATTTCCAGCCAATCTTCTCGCGAGCCGAGGAAACCGTGTAAAAATAAGATAACGGGTTTACCATCGTTTTTTATATAATTATAACGGGTTGAATTCATTGTATAAAAATTTCAAGAAATAACGTATTTTAGACATTTTCAGTATTCTTGTTGTGATATTCTCATTTTTTTCATTTCATAAATTCTAAATATTTTGAATAAGCGACATTTTAGATTCCTTCTTTCGAAGCAATTATACATTAATGACATTTGCTTTTATTTTTATTAATTAATTTCCGAGCTATGTCCTTGTACTTAAAAATGCGTTAGATGAACAGGAACTTTATTTGCTCCGCTCGCCAAGCAACTTCTGCAATTCTGCTTTTAATCCGGCATGGAAAGAATAATTTTTTTCAGCGTCGGTTTTCACCTCAATAATCATTGATGCGTTCCTCTGCTGGGCTTCGGAAAAGATTGCGACAAACTCATCTTCATTATTCGTAAAGCGATATGGTAATTCAAACTGCCGCGCCGCATTCTCAAAAGTATAGGTGTGGGGCATTAAAAAATAGTCCTTAAAGATCGCCTTGTGTTGCGATACAGGCAGAAAATGAAAGATACCGCCGCCGCCGTTATTTAAGAGAATAATTATTAGGGGATACGTATTTTGCTTCAATAAATACAAAGAATTAAGATCATGTAAAAAGGCCAAATCGCCGATAAGCAAAACCGTAGCGCGTTTTAAGCCTTGCGCAAATCCGGATGCGGACGCTATTATACCGTCAATTCCGCTTACTCCCCTGTTCGCACCCACATAACGCAAGGTCACATTCGGCATGGCAAAACTATTCATATCCCGTATCGGCATACTGTTTGAAAGAAAAAGAGCTTTACCCGATAATATTTTCTCGCTGATAATACGGGCGATTTGCGCTTCCGATAAAAATGATTCCGCCTGCATCCGGGCGTCAATCGTTCGGGTAACAATTTTTTCCACGGCCTTGACTTCCTTTATCCATGATCCGCGTATTTTGTTATCGGGAAGCTTTTCAACCAATTTTTCAACAAAAAGAGAGACATCACTTTGCACGCGCATAGTTACCGTATGTTCGGCATCGATTCGTTCGCTGCTCTCCTCTATCACGATATGATTTTTCGGTCTGATTTCGGGTATCAGTTTTAACAATCTTTTGGAGGTAAATTGTGCGCCAAGCTGTAAAACGGTTCGCGGTTTAAAATTTTTATCCAATAATAAATGATCAAAATTTTTTATCATATTGGATTTATCCAAATAACGTATTCCGGAAGTAATATCGGCAAAAACCGGCCAGCCTATTTTTTCAATCAACGGTTCCACACGGCTGTTAAACGGCAGTCTACCGAGTATTAATAATCCTTTTTCATTGTTTTGAATAATTTCTATAATCTCATCGAATACGAAATCAGAGCATTGAGAAACGGCGCTGTGATACTTTGTATAAGGTTTACCGTCGCTCAACCATTTTTCAATAGATGAAGAATAGGCTTTGTTTATAGGAATGCGCTCAGGCTGCAAGGGTTCGCGGAACATACAATTAAGATGCACCGGTCCTTTACTTATACCCGCGGCTTTTGAAACCAACAAATCGATAGAGCTAAGAACCACAGACGCAGCGATATCTTCAGTGGGAACGGGCAGCGTAAAATAATGATTAACTTTATTGCCGTATAAATGATATTGATCGATTGTTTGATTGGCCTGCGTCTGCAACAGCTCCGGCGGACGATCGGCGGAAATAACGATTAGAGGAATACGATCGTTATCGGCTTCAATAACGGCCGGAAAATAATTAGCGGCAGCCGTACCCGATGTGCAAATTAAAACAGCGGGTTTTCCCGTTGCCCGCGCATAACCGAGCGCATGATAAGCAGCCGCTCGTTCATCATAAAACAATCTTTTTTGCGCCTTCGGATGGCGTGCCACAACAGCCGTTAAAGGTGTAGAACGCGAGCCGGGAGAAATGCAAAAATAGTCGATGCCATTGCGAATCAGCTCTTCTATAATAAGATAGCTCCAGAAAATATTTATATTTTCACCCTGCATCGCTGCGACTCTTTAATATTTGCATAAAATTACTGATTTTATTATCAATCTCATCCCATTCGTCCGCCGCTTTAGAACCGTCCACAATGCCGGCGCCAGCAAATAAAGCCAATTTATTATTGTAGATTAATCCCGACCGAAGCGCTACGGCAAACTCGGCCGCGGTATGGTTAACCCAGCCGACCGGTCCCGCATACCAACCGCGATCGAAATTTTCCATTTCGTCAATTTTTTTCAGCGCCGCCTCCGTAGGATATCCGCCCACCGCGGGCGTGGGATGAATACTGCGCAACAGCAGCGCATCCGTAATGCCGTCTTTCAATTCACCCTGCATTTTATAACACAAATGCTGCACTTGGGCGTTTTCGATTATATTAACCTTTTTATCGCTTACCATATTCACGCAATTTTCGGACAAGACATTTTTAATTTTATCCACCACATAGCGATGTTCGCGTAAATCTTTTTCACAGGCGAGTAAATCTTCCTTCAAAAACGCGTCGTGTTCCGCCGTCTTACCGCGCGGCCTTGTTCCGGCAATGGCTTCGGTAAAAATGCGGCGCTTATCCCGTTTATACAAACGCTCAGGTGTTGCCCCCACAAAGGAAAGCGTATCGTTTTGCTGAAAACAAAAATGAAAAGCATTGGGATTGGATTTTTTAAGACGTTTGACAAGCTGAATATTATTGATTTTACCGTCGAAATTTAATACCGTCTTGCGCGCTAAAACAATTTTATATAGAGACTTATTGTCAAACATTGCATAAGCCCGTTTGATTCCCTCGCTCCATTTATTCCAATCCGGAATATCGGAACGTTTTTGCAGATTGGGAAAGGTGTGGTGAATGACCGCTTTCGAAAAATGTAAACGAGATAATTTGTTTTTTAACGTCTTTATTATTTCGTCGGCGCTTTGCCCTTTTTTTAACAAAACATTAGCCGCGATATAATTTTTAGTATCAATACGCAGCATTTCAAACTCGGGAATGACAAAATCGAAACTATGGAAATTATTCCATATGTTGTCGGCTTTAACGCGATAATTGAAACGGATGCCGCCGTAATAACGAAGATGACGATCGCTGTTTGATAGAAAGCTGTCAAGACGATTAAAAAGATTGGAAAAATCATCAATATCCTCGCCGAATATATGATGAGCCGCCCCGATTCCAGCCACTTCACAGCATTTATCGCGATCCGACCAGTAAATCTTGCGTGTTTCGTCTTGTAGCGCCAACCAATCCAATATATCCGTATTTTCCCAAGCCAATTGAATACGTATAACGGACTCTTTTGCATCTTTATTAAGACGACCGTTTAATTTACGAAATTCCTTAGTAATTCTCTCAATCAATTCGTTTTTATTCATAACGTCCGTAAAAATAAATGGCAATATCCTCCGGAATATCTGATATATATCTACTATCCCTGATTGCGATTACTCTAAATGTATCGAACATAATTTTGATATTCGGGGCAGCAATAATGGGTTACCAAACCGACCGGTATCTTTAAAGAGATGCACCCTGCCATTTTTTCCTTTCATCTTAATCCGGAAAAATTGCGCGTATATTCTATGCGCAAATTAATCGGCCGTTTTTTAATCATTTCCCATATTATACGACAAACAAAATCGTTAAAATCGCAATAGCTTATTAAACAAAGGATAAATTTAATAAATATTTCCAAACACATCAAAAGATTTAATAATTCTTTTAATTCTTACTTGAAACGGAATTCATTACTCATTAATTTCAAGGAGTCAAATAGACGCAATGTATAATGAATTAAGAAGGCAGATCATGAAAACCGTAGATTTAAGAAGTGATACGCTAACCAAACCCACTAAAGCGATGCGTGAATATATGATAAATGCGCAAGTCGGCGACGACGTATTCGCCGAGGATCCGACAATAAACGCCCTACAAGAAAAGATGATGGAATTAACGGGCAAGGAAGCGGCTCTTTTCGTTCCCAGCGGAACCATGGCTAATCAAATCGCCGTTAACACCCATACCAATCCGGGAAATGAAGTAATATGTGAGGAGCGCTGCCATATTTACAATTATGAAGCCGGCGCTCCGGGTATGCTGTCCGGCGTTCAATTACATCCTATCCCGGGGCAATACGGTATTATGGAACTAGAAGATATCGAAAATGCCATACGACCGCCGGATCATCATTTTGCGCAAACGGCGCTCATCTGTCTGGAAAATACGCACAATCGCTGGGGCGGAACGGTCTATCCCATTGACGAAATTAAAAAAGTTTCGAAATTTGCCGCCGCTCACTCTGTTAAGCTGCATCTCGACGGCGCAAGATTATGGAATGCTTCCGTTGCAACGGGAATTAGTTTAAAAGAATATGCTTCCTATTTTGATTCGGTCTCTCTCTGTTTCTCCAAAGGTCTCGGCGCGCCCGTAGGCTCTATATTAACAGGCGATCGTGATTTTATTAACCGCGCGCATTATTATCGTAAAGTTTACGGAGGCGGAATGCGGCAGGCTGGTATTTTGGCGGCGGCAGCCATTTATGCCATCGACAATCAATGGCAAAGGATGGCGGATGATCATAAAAGAGCGCGGCGGCTGGCTGAGGCTTTCAACGCTCATGAAGGTTTTGTAGTAAATTTAAAAACGGTACAAACCAATATCGTAATTATCGATGTCTCCTTAACCGGCATGACTGCTCATGAAGTCGCCCTTGATCTGGAAATGAACGGAATTAAGATGATTCCTTTTTCCAAAACGCGTATCCGCGCGGTAACCTATCTCGGTATAAGCGACGATGATATCGAATATACAATCGAAACCATTAATAAAATCTTTAAAAAAGGATAATAGCAAAGAGAAAAGTATATAACTTCGCAAAGGGATTAAGGGAAAAATTTCTGATAGAATCTCCAATGTGTTATTCTCCGATGAATCGGAGAATCTGAATCATTAATAGGAAGGTTTAGACTCCCGCTTAAAATATGCGGGAATGACAAGGGAGGCGCATATAGGAATAATTTTATGCACACAATATTATTTTCATTGTCGATTTTTTAATCGAATAATCTGAAATAGAGCGCATACAAAAAATATTCTAAAAATAATGTTGAAAACGTTCCAAATAGGTTGGTTTTTGAAATTCCGATACTAAAATATATTTATGAAACTTTGAGATTGCTCTGTAAAAATACCATCCAACATTAACTAAATTTACGGAAAAAAATTGTATATTATAATAATAGGCGCCGGCGATATCGGTTTTAATCTGGCAAAAATATTATCTTATGAACGGCATGATATCGTCATCATAGAAAAAAACAACGAAAATTATCAAAGAGCCGTCGAATCGCTGGACGCCCAAGCCATTTTCGGCAGCGGCAGCAGTTATAAAACCTTGTTGCGCGCCGGCATTCGCACCGCCGATATGCTGATCGCCGTCAGTAATTCAGACGAGGTTAACATGTTGTCTGCTCTGATGGCCAAACAATACGGCGTAAAAAATACTATCGCCCGCGTTAGCAATCTTGAATTTTTAGACGATGAATCGCCCATTAGTCGAGAAAAATCCGGAATTGACCTGTTGATTCATCCCGAATCGGTGGCCGCCCAAACCGCCGCACGTTTGCTCAAACAGAGCGCTGCAACGGACTTGATTGAATTTGAAAACGGGAAAATTGTTTTAATCGGAATTCAACTTGACCAATCTTCGCCCATATTAAATCAAAAGTTAAGCGAACTGGCTAAAAAATTTGAAAATATCACATTCAGGACGATAGCCATCCAACGCAACGAAACAACCCGCATTCCCAAAGGCGATGATTTTTTCAAAGCGGACGACCGCATTTTTGTAATTGTATCGAAAGAATATGTCAAGGATGTTATTCGCGGCACGGGAAAAGAGAATGTGGACATCCATAATATTATGATTCTCGGCGGCGGACAAACGGGTTACCTCATCGCCAAAGAGTTGGAAAATGATTTCAATATTAAGATAATCGAATCACAGGCGGATAAATCGGAGATTCTTGCCGAAAATTTGGCGAAATCGTTGGTAATAAAAGGCGACGGACGCGATATAAATCTGCTGGCGCTCGAAGGTATTATCGATATGGATGCTTTTATTGCCGTTACGGGCGACGATGAGACCAATATCGTCTCCTCGCTGATGGCCAAGCATCTCGAAGTGCCGCGAATTATCGCTCTTATTAATAAAACCACCTACAGCCCGATTATTCCTACTATCGGCATTAACGCCCATATATCAAAACAATTGTTAACCGTTAATGCCATTTTGAAATTCATCCGACGCGGCTCGGTAGTAAGCGTGGCTTCCATCCCGGGTATCTCCGCCGAAGCGATCGAACTTATTCCAAACGTTGGTTCAAAGATCACCAAAAAGCCGCTAAAAGACATCAAATTTCCCAAAGAGGCTATTCTCGGCGCGGTAATGCGAGACGACGACGTATTTATTCCCATTGGCGATACCCAGATCAAAGCCGGCGATAAAGTGGTGCTATTCGCGCTCCCTTCGGCTATTCACGATGTGGAGAAGATGTTTAATTAAAAACAGACAAAACTTATGATTAATTACCGCGCCATTTTAAACGTTCTTTTTGCTTTACTGGCTTTCCTCGGCATTGTGCTGATTTTTCCGGCGCTGATTTCTTTTTTTTACAAAGAGAACGATTTATGGTCTTTCATTCAATCTATCGCCATCTCTTTAACCGTGGGAATAATCGGATTTTTCCTAACGCGCACTTCGACCGAACTTCGCGCTAAAGACGGATTTGTAATAGTAACCATGGGCTGGATTCTCTTTTCCGCACTCGGCGCGCTTCCCTTTTACTTTTCCGGCTATTTTTCCAATTATACCGATTGCTTTTTTGAAACCATGTCGGGATTTTCAACTACCGGCGCTTCCATTCTTACCGATATAGAAGCTTTGCCGCATGGTATCCTTTTTTGGCGCTCGCTTACTCATTGGCTTGGCGGAATGGGAATAATTTTACTCTCCCTCGCCATCCTGCCCCTGCTCGGGGTCGGCGGGATGCAGCTTTTTAAGGCGGAAGTGCCCGGCCCAACGCCGGATAAATTAACGCCGCGCATTAAACATACGGCAGAGCTGTTATGGGGCGTATATGTTCTGTTAAGCTCGGCCGAAATTTTAGCGCTACGCTTTGCCGGTATGGAATGGTTCGACTCCGTCTGCCACACTTTCGGCACGATGGCTACCGGTGGGTTTTCCACAAAAAACGCCAGCATTGCTTTTTACAACAGCTCCCTCATTCATTCCATTATCATCTTTTTTATGATCCTTGCCGGCGCTAATTTCTCTTTGCATTATCGCGCTCTGCGCGGCAAACCAAAAGTTTATTGGCATGATCCGGAAGTCCTGTTTTATATTTCCATTATAACCGTCTCCGCTTTTTTCGTTACCCTGGAAGCGGCACGATTTTCCGATAATCCGCTTATTATCACTATTCGCGATTCAATTTTTCAGGTCGTATCCATTATCACAACCACCGGCTATGTAACGGCCGATTATGAACGGTGGGGCGCCACCGCACAGATTATTTTATTGATTCTAATGTTTGTTGGCGGCAGCGCTGGCTCTACAGGCGGCGGAATGAAAATTATCCGCTCGATGATTTTGATCCGTTTCGGCCGCAATGAATTGAAACGGTTGATTCATCCGCAGGCTGTTTTAACAACTCGCGTCGGCGACCTGGTTATCCCCAGGGAAATCGTTACCAATATTGCCGGTTTTTTTCTGCTTTATATCAGTCTTTTTGTTTTCGGCGTGCTTTTTATGAGTAATCTCGGCTTGGATATAATTACTTCCATCGGCAGCGTAGCGGCAACCATCGGCAATATCGGCCCGGGTTTGGGTAATGTGGGACCGGTCGATAATTACGCCCATATCCCAACCGTCGGTAAATGGTTTCTCTCTTTTCTAATGCTGGTCGGTCGCTTGGAAATTTATACGGTCATTATCCTTTTCACCAAAACATTCTGGAAAAAATAAATCGTTATGGAACTCTTTTATCGCCGCTTCGGTTCGGGACAACCTTTTATCATCCTTCATGGTTTATTCGGTATGTCCGATAATTGGCTCTCGCTTGCCAAACGATTCGCCGAAAATTATAACGTTTTTTTACTTGATTTGCGCAATCACGGCCAAAGTCCTCACGATGCCCAATTCAACTATCGGGTCCTTTCCGATGATTTACTACAATTCATCGACGATCATCATTTAAAAGACATTATTTTGCTCGGACATTCTCTCGGCGGAAAAACGATAATGAATTTTGCCCTTAATCATTCCGAATTGCCGCAAAAATTAATCATCGTCGATATTGCCCGAAGAGAATATGAGACAAGCCGTTTTAGATCTATTTTGCAGACCATGCGTTCGTTACCGATAAATGAGATTAAATCGCGTGCAGAAGCGGAAAATTATCTATCAAGCGCTATTCATCAAAAAGGTCTACGCCTGTTTTTATTGAAAAATATCATGCGCGATGTTCATAATCGCTTTAAGTGGAAATTGAATGTGGACGATCTGCTGAATAACATTGATGCCATTTCACAGCGTATTGACGGCACCCACCCCTTTACAAAACCGGTATTATTGGTATACGGCGGAAAATCGGATTATGTCAAAACAGAGGATATCGTCGGTTTAAAACGACTTTTCCCCGCTCTCGACAGCGAAGTTATTCCAGGAACCACTCACTGGCTTCATGCCGAAGCGCCAGACGAATTTTATCGGATTGTTATGAATTTTTTATTTGATAATCAGAATTAGAACAACTTTTATTTTTTGCGTAATTGTTCAAAAAATTCCACCATCAGCGCTGCGCATTCCTCTTTGGCAATACCCGGAATCACTTCAATTTGATGATTTAAACGCGGATCGTTCAACAGGTTAAAAAGACTTGAATGAGCGCCGGTTTTAATATCCTGAACGCCGTAAACAATTCGTTTTAAGCGCGCTAAAACCGAGGCGCCTGCGCACATGGCACACGGTTCAACCGTAACATACAACGTAGCGTCACGTAGCCATTTTTGAGCAATTGTGGCCGCAGCGGAAGTTATGGCGATCATTTCGGCATGGGCCGTAGGGTCGCCGAGAAGCTCCACTTGATTATAACCGCGGCCGATAATATCATTTTTATATACAACCACCGCGCCAATGGGCACATCGCCGTTAGGCAACGCTTTACGCGCCTCAATAAGCGCCTGTCTCATATATTTTAGATGGATGTTTTGCAAGGCGGATATCTCTGAAGATAAAAAAGAGTAGCGCGTACGGGATTCGAACCCGTGTTACCGGCGTGAGAGGCCAGCGTCCTAA
>CAYRJN010000068.1:0-18026 GCA_964424545.1 uncultured Calditrichaceae bacterium | reverse complement strand
CGCCCAATCTGAATATGCGCGATCCGGTTATGTACCGCATCTTACACGCTCCTCATCATCGTACCGGCGACAAATGGCATATCTATCCAATGTATGATTTTGCCCACGGGCAATCCGATTCCATAGAGCGCATTACCCATTCCATCTGTACGCTTGAATTTGAAGATCATCGACCGCTCTATAATTGGTTTTTAGATAAACTGGAAATTTATCATCCCACACAAATTGAATTCGCTCGCTTGAATTTGACCTATACGGTAATGAGTAAACGTAAGTTACTGCATCTTGTGACGGAAAAGCATGTATCCGGTTGGGATGATCCGCGTATGCCGACCATCTCCGGTTTGCGCCGCAGAGGCTATACACCGGAATCCATTCGTAATTTTGCCGATAAAATCGGTGTGGCTAAAAGCGACAGCACCGTGGATATCGCTCTATTGGAACATACCTTGCGGGAAGATCTGAATAAAAAAGCCAAACGGGTAATGGCCGTTATAGACCCGCTAAAACTGATTATTACCAATTATCCCGACGAAAAAACGGAAGTGTTAGAGGCCGTAAATAACCCGGAAGATGAGAGTATGGGCAAACGGACGATTCCCTTTTCCAAAGTATTATATATCGAACAAAATGATTTTGAAGAAGACCCTCCGCCCAAATACTTTCGTCTCTCGCCGGGACGTGAAGTGCGCTTAAAACATGCGTATTATGTTACCTGCACGGATGTGATCAAAGATGAAAAAACGGGCGAGATTATCGAAGTTCATTGTACGTATGACCCGAAAACCCGCGGCGGCTGGTCGGATGACGGCCGTAAAGTAAAAGGAACGCTGCATTGGGTTTCGGCGCAACACGCCATTGAGGCGGAAATTCGCCTTTACGACCATCTGTTTAATAAAGAAAATCCCGAAGAGGGCGATGACTTTACGGAAAACTTAAATCCCGATTCCATAGCAGTCATTAAAAATTGTAAATTAGAGCCGAGTCTTGCCAATGCCATCATTGAAGAGCGCTATCAATTTTTACGAATCGGATATTTTTGTCTTGATTCAAAAGATTCTTCAACGGAACGCCTTGTTTTCAATAAAACCGTAGGATTGCGGGATACTTGGGCAAGAATTCAGAGATCACAAAGCAAAAAATAAAGCGAAGTATAAAATTCAGCCGCAAGAGATTAAGGCATTAATACCCGCCGCTGCGGCTGTTTTTTTATACAAATTGTTATTTTTTCTGAAAGAGATGAACATCGGTTTGCGGGAAAGGAATAGATATATTTTCCGCATCGAAAGCTTTTTTAACCTTCTCCTGCATATCAAAATACAGTCCCCAGTAATCCTCTTTTTTTGCCCAAGGACGAACAGCAAAATTAACGGAGCTATTCGCCAATTCCGATACAACAATAACCGGCTCAGGATCTTTTAGCACCCTATCATCCTCGCTTAACAATTTATTTATTAACATCTTAGCCTTATCAATATCATCGGCGTAACCAATACCGAAAGTCATATCTACGCGACGCGTAGCTTCCGTTGAATAATTGGTAATACTGCCGGAAGTAATTTGGCTGTTCGGTATAATTACCGTTTTATTATCGGGCGTTTTTAAAATTGTATTGAAAACCTGGATTTCATTAACGGAGCCCGTTACGCCGCCGCCTTCAATAAAATCGCCGACTTTATAAGGTTTAAAAAGAAGAATCAACACGCCGCTGGCAAAGTTTGCCAAACTGCCTTGTAAGGCCAAACCGATCGCCAAACCGGCCGCACCGAGAATTGCTACAAAAGAGGTCGTTGCGATGCCCACCATGGAAGCCACGCTGATAAGCAGTAAAATCTTTAAGACGATTCTTAATAAAGAATCTAAAAATTTAACCAGCGAAATATCAACATTTTTTGCGCTTAACAATTTGGTGGAAGCGTTTACCGCTCTTTTAATCAACCAAAAGCCGATCAGCAACGTTGCCAAGGCCAATAAAAATCTCGGCGCATATTCAAGGGTCAGCTTAATTAAATCGTCAAGATAAGCATACAAATTATCCATGAAATACCCTCCCATCCTTTTTTCAAGTTATGAACTGTACTATTTTGAATTATGATTTTTAGATATTGAAGATAGCAAATATTACGGAATTTTCAAATGATTTATTTCATATTTATAAAAATTCGGCTGCATATTCGCACAAACGGCCTAAAAAGCCATGCTTTATCTGTTTGTTTTGCTTTTTATTTTATTATTATGAAATATAATTCGATATATTGCCGTTAATTGTAATATCACACCATTATAAACAAACAGGAGAGTCCAATGGCAAAGATTGTAATCCTGGGGGCGGGTTTCGCCGGACACACGGCGGCCATGTATATCGGCAGCAAACTAAGTAAAAACCATGAAATCACCGTAATCAACCGCAATGAGTATTTTGCCTATATCCCCTCTTGGATATGGGTTGCTACCGCTAAAATGAAACCGGAAAAAACAATATTTCCATTAAAAAACGTTTATGACAAATTTAATGTCAATTTTATCCACGGTAGGGCCGTTGAAATTCATCCTGACGAAGGCGATCAATTTGTAATTGCACAAAAAGAAAACGACAATGAAGAAGTGAAATTAACTTATGATTATCTAATTAACGCCACCGGGCCGAAATTAAATTATGAAAGCACGCCCGGTTTGGGGCCGCACAACGGATTTACCAATTCCGTTTGTTCCCTTCCCCACGCCGTTGAATCGGCAGAGGCTTATCTTGAATTGATAAAAAAAATGGAAAAAGGGGAAAAGCAAAAAATTGTTATCGGAACCGGACATCCGGGCGCAACCTGTCAAGGCGCAGCCTTTGAATACATTTCCAATATTCACAAGGACTTGGTAAAACGCAAATTAAGAGATAAAGCGGAGCTTCTTTGGTTATCCAACGAACCCGCATTGGGAGATTTCGGCGTTCGCGGCGCTACGGCCGTAAGCGGGAAAAACAAAATGACCAGCGAACAATTTGCCAAAGATATTTTCACCGACCATGATATAAACTGGGAAGTTCAAAAAGGAGTTACCAAAGTAGAAAAGGGGAAAGTATTTTGGGAAGACTATAACGGCAAAGAGGGCGAAGCAAAATTTGATTTTGCCATGCTGATTCCCCAATTTCTTGGTATTCCTATTAAATATATCGGTAAAAAGGGCGAAGACGTTTCTCAAAAAGTCGTCAATAAAGCAGGATTTGTTATCGTGGACGGTATATACGGTTTGCCTTATGAAACTTTAGCGGAGAATCCCGATGCCTGGCCGTCGGTTTATCAAAATCCTACTTATAAAAATATTTTTGCCGCCGGCATTGCTTTTGCTCCGCCGGGACCGATTTCCAAACCGCATATTAATCCCAACGGCTTAAATATTAGCCCCGCTCCGCCGCGCACCGGCATGGTTTCCGGAATAATCGGGCGTATCGTAGCACTAAATATAATCGATTTAATCCAACACGGACGCATGACGCATCATGAGCGTATGTCGGAAATGGTCGCCGCCTGTATCGCTTCTATGGGCGATTCGCTTTGGGACGGTTCGGCGGCAACTTTGATTATCTACCCTGTAGTGCCAGATATGCGCCGCTTCCCTAATGAACACGGACGCGATTTATTCGTAACTCATATGGAGATGGGCTTGGCCGGCGCTTGGATGAAACGTATGCTGCACACAACTTTTATCCATAAATTTAAAGGTAATTTCGGTTGGAAAATTATACCGGAATAAGGAGAAATAACATGAATAAATCATTAATGAATAATAAAATATATCAGCTTTGGCGTTTTATCGTCTTGAATCTGAAAATATTAAAAGCGGTGGATCACAGTAAACGATCATAATGGAGCGGTTTTTAAATCTTTCTCTTTGTCTTACCCTGAGAATAGGAAGATAGTTACGATACACAAAATATCTGCTTAAGCGCAAAAAAACCATCCTTCTCCGCAGATCGATTCTTTCCGATGAATCGGTACTTAAGACAGATCCCATAAAGGCGGGAGAGAAATCTTAACGGTCGGTAAATTTCAAAAGCGCTTGAAATTTAGTCTCTCCCGGGAATAAAGCGTATACGATTATATCTTCCGAAAGATTGGGAATACGGCCTTTAAAAATACCATCGGCCGATTTTTCAAAATATATCCATCGCTTATTCCTTTCAAAAGCAATTTTATCCGCAGCGGGAACGGAAATATCGATTATTTTGTCGCCTTTTTGCCGTTCAATAATCTTTAAAGGATCATAAAGGTAACCGTTTTGATCATAAAAGGTTTTAAAAGGTATGGGAAAAACGCCTGCCGATCTTTTCATATTACGGATATCAAGCCAGTATTCACCCGCATAATTGAACAAGCCGCTATCGGCTTTATATTTTACAAATATCTTTAACATATATACATCGTTACGCGGAAAATTAACCGATATTTCACTTATGCTGTCTCTTCTCTGAACAAAAGTATAACTATCGTCAAAAGTTTGTAGGGATTGTGTTAGCTTTACGGCAAGATCGACGTTGTCTGGTGTTTTTATACGAATAGTAAAAGGTTTATCATCTATAATCATCGATTTTCTCGGGCTGACAGCTTTAAGACCGTATTCAAACCATTCCGACGCCCGTATCAATGGATCTAAAAACTCTTCTTTTGACTTTGGGATGAGCAGTAATTGATATCTATAGTTTGAAGGAAAGTGCGTAAAAATAAACTCGTCCGGATCGGGGAAAAAATAGAAAGCGGAAAAACGTTTGACAAATTGTCTTTTTTTATTAATATAGCCGGAAGCCCAGGCGGCATCTATAAGACGCCATTGATCATTAACTTGCACGGCATTCCAAATATGATTGTTCTCTTCCGGTATTATAGCCGGATTCGTACCGTAACCCTTTGAAAAACCGCTGATTTCTATACAGGGAAAATTTGCGATATCGCAAAAACGTTTGAAAAGGTTTGCATAACCGATGCAAACCGCTGTCCGTCTTTTAAGAACCGCCTGCGGCGATTGATCGGGATATTGACGCCTGAAATAGCTTTTTGTATCGTATGATATATTATTGGCAATCCAAACATAAAAAGCGCGCACTTTCTCCGCATCATTCTCGGCACCATCCATTAAATAACGCGCTAACATTTCCACCGATCGTTCAAATTCCGGCGGTGTAAATCGCGCATAACGATCAATATTGGCAAATCTTAAATCGTGCGCCCTTTCTTGGGAAAAAAGAGGGCATCGGATTAGCGATAAAAATATGAAAATTACGAGATAAGCAATGGTATGAATATTTTTACTATTAATATTGAAACTTTTATCCATAAAATATTTATCTTTAAAAACATTAGCAAATAATTAAGACAATTTTTACAGCTTATTAAATATGCCAATGCCTGCTGAATGATAAGCACATCTTCTGCCGAAAAAAGCGGCGGATAATTGAACCTTTATTTACGTATTCTAATATGTCCCGTCTTTTCAATTTTACTGAAAATACCTTTGTACGCTCACACAACTAAGAACATCATCGGCCGGCGTGTTGATATTAATTTTCCGATATACCGCGGCTCCGGAAGAATCCGCCGTTATCATTATTGCCGACTGCGGCGGATTGGATTCATAGCAGGCATAACAAATTAAATCGGCCGTCATTTTAGCGCATACAACATTAAGACTTTCTACTAATTTATCCAAATTCTCACGCTGTCCCAAGGGATCGTTTTCGCTTGGATGCGCTTCCAAATTTTTTGTTAATTTATTAACCTCCGTATTCACGAGAAAAGAATCCAGGTCAATAAGCCCTTTTTGCAAATTATTGCAATCAACCGTTTGTGAATCGTTATTCAACAATGTATCGCAAGAGGTATTCCATAAAACGGAGAAAATGAAAATTAAAAAAATTAATACTTTCATTATCTATCCCATGCTGAAAAACCATACTAAGGCAAAGGTAGGAAAATTCATTTGGAAAAACAAATAATCATATTTCGACCTTATAAGGTAAAGATTATTTATCCGTTGAAATGTTGAATTTATTATTCTCAATTATTATATCCGTACAGCTGTTTATTATCATAGATTGCTCTTAATCAAGCTTATTGCGGACATAAATCATATTATTTTTAATACTAAAACAACTTGTACTTTTCGTTTTTACGCTGATTGTGCCGCAGAGCTTAAATTCGTTATTTTCAATAGGGATATTCTCGCGAACCGAATCATTAACCACGCTGTTTTGCGGATTGATTTTGACAACCGGTAAAAGAGCAACAAAAAGGGCAGGTAAAAATGCGACCTTTTTCATTCCAACGTCCGTCTTATTCCAAGCCCATCAATCGATCATAAGAATCTTCTATTTCATCCTGAACCAACTGTATGGTCATCATAATCTCATCGCGGATTCTTTGTTGAAGATTTTTCATCTCTTCATAAGAAGAGAGCTTAGCCGTAACTTCCAATCCCAAAAGTTCGACGGCCCGGGTAACTTCACCCGCCTCAAAGCCCTGTTTAAAACGGTTTAAAGCCAATTCCCTGCCAAGCGAAAGCATGTGTACGCGATCGCCCGTACGTACAGCGGTTTTCAACATTTGGTAGACATAAGAAGTGCGTTCTTTAAGCTCTTGCCCTGATAATTGGGAATAACGCGGAAAAGAGGGATCTTTCAATTTCGGATAGATAGAACTAACGACTTCATCTTCGTGCCGAATCATAGCCTCATATATCTGCAAATGCGGACGCGGCTTGGCGCTTTTATCGATTGCTTCCTAATTTTTATAATCCCATTCATGGGGGTTGCTACGCATGTGTTCGATAAGAAACAAAATTCTCCGCTTTATTTGCAAACGCTGCACCGGTTTCCAGTCCAACTTAGCCCGCGTTACGGAAGCGTCCACGTTTAATTGATGATCCACATACTTTATCATCCAAGGACGCTCGAACGGACGCCTGCCTATAAATCTACCGATTAAATCCATAAAAAAAACGCCAGCCCAGGCAAGCTGTTTAGGCATATGCAACGGCTTAATATAACTCCCAAAACGATATTTTACGGCTATTTCATAAAGCTCTTCATGCGTTGTACTGCCATCGGGACTGGCTATTAAAATATCGCATTTACCAAGATGGTCCGTTTTTAGAATGATATTGACAAAAAAATAATTCACATCTTTCACATGCAAGTAAGGTACGGCGGATTTCCCTTTCCCGCCGATAATACGGGCGTTCCAGTTATGCGAAAGCCAAGTAGTAAGAAACATATAGAGTGGCCCGTATTCGCACCAATCGCTGAATACAGCGGCAAGCCTTACGATTGTACAAGGAAATTGTTCCGAAAACTCTTGGACATATTGCTCGCCTTTACGTTTGCTGACGGCATAGGGAAAATCCGCATCGGCGGGGCTCTCTTCATTAACAAGGCCATTCGATTTCGTAAAATCGGTTACGGTTAGCGAACTGGCATAAATAAATCGCTTTATTCTTAATTTGGCGGAATTAGCGAGTATATTGTAAGTGCCTTTTGCATTTGTCCGCTCATATTCGGGGTTGTCTTCATTACTAAAATCATAATATCCGGCAAGATGCAAAATATAGCGTACGCCGCCTTCTACGGCGATTTCGTCGGTTACTTTTTTAAGCGTCTCTTCGTCGCCTAAATCCAATTGAATCCACTTAATATTTTTATGTTCTTCCACATGGGCAATATGTTGGGCGCGCCGAGCAAAAGCATAGATATAAAAATCATCTTTATAGGTATTTAAAAAATTCCGTCCGATAAATCCCGACGCTCCGGTAACGATTATTTTGGGTCTACCGCCGCTGACATTATACATAAAAGAACCTCTTTTATATCATATTAATATTTTTTTCTTTTGTATATCGTCTATAAAATAGGAATAGAAGAACGGCCATTGCGCCGTCACCCGCGGCCGAAGGCAATAAAATCCAGATATGCTCGCTTAAAAAGAAATACGACAAAAGAAAAACCGTCGCCATTGTTTTGGCCACGATTATAAAAATAATAATCAAGCCGGCTTTTTCTGTTTTTACGGCGGCAATCAAATAGGCAACCGCCATTACAAGATGAAAAACCCCGCCCTGTACCTGAAAAAAACGGCCCTGATAGCCGCTGTAACCGAAATAATGCAGTGATTCGGCGGGCAGAAAAATCAGTAATAATGCGACCACGGTTGAATGTACAACAAATATCCATAATAGTATTACCAATAAAGTGCGGTTGCTGAAATCGGCCATAATACCCTCCTTGCGTAAGCAGATAAACGGAAGAAAAATGTTATTTAACGCCGCATGCCTTTCCGTAACGGTTAAGAAGCGATGCGACGTTCTTTTTAAGATAATAAATTTATCCGCTAATAACAAAAAGGAAAAACAATTAAAAGCCAAAATTTAATTTCATTTTATTCTATTTTTTTATACTTTATCGGAACATTAAGGAGACAATCCGGTGAGAAGATTTATTTCCGTTTACATAGCCCTGTTTATGTTTTTTCCGATGTTCGGTTCCGCTCAAAGCTGGGATCAGTTTAAAGATGATTTTAACGGCTCTCTTGATCTTGGCGTTGATCTGACGAAATCAATATTCAGCGCGAAAAGCCTTCCTTATTACCTTGGTGGAGCGGCGCTTATTGCCGGCAGCATGATATTTATCGACGAACCGATACGCGATTTTAGCCAAAGCCATAAGAGTCCTTTCAAAAGCCGTCTTTTCGGCGTCGATAACTATTACGGCGGTAAATATACGCCCCTTGCTGTTTTGGGACTTTATACGGTCGGTTTGCTGGGGAAAAACCAAGCTTTACGAGAAGCGGGCTTACGGACTTCGCAAGCAATAGTCTACACCGGCATCATTACGGTTATTACAAAAGAGATATTCGGAAGATCGCGTCCCTATACGGATAAAGGCAGCACCTCTTTTCATCCATTTGCTTTTCAGGGAAATTACCGTTCTTTTTTCTCCGGACATACATCGTTGACTTTTTCAATCTCCACCGTTTTGGCGGGGGAAATAGACAATATTTATTGGAAAATATTTTGGTACGGATTGGCGACCGTAGTCGGCGGAGCGCGCATTTATCATGATAAACATTGGTTTAGCGATGTGGTAACAGGAGCGGTAGTGGGTTATGCCGTCGGCCGTTTTGTCGTTATTAACTCAAATAAATATATCAATACCATTGGCGCGGATACGCAGGCCGGCACCTATCAGATAAATTTCAATTTTTATCTAAAATGATGAAATTTTATAAAATATATTTAAGTTTTATGAGATTCCAGAACATAATTGTATAAATTTATCTTGAAGCTGTGAATATAGGTAATAAAATGAGACTGATAATGAAAAAAATTTTAACGATCTTTTCTTGTATGCTTTTAACAATTTCTCTGCTAAACGCCCAAAACGGGGGGAATAAATTATCCTTGATCGGCGCCGACCCCACCGAAGTTCGCGACCGTCTCGATATAATCATCGGAGAAGCTGAATTTACCTCTTCTCGCAATCTTTTTGCTTTTAGCGTCCAAGGTTACAAAACAATTTATCCGTGGTTAAGTATTGGTTCCAACGTTCCGCTTATTTACTCTTATAATGAGTTTGATGAAGATAAATTCACGGTCGGCGATATAAATGTGGGACTGATGGCCTCTTTATACAGCCATCAAGGTTCGTCCGTCTATAGTCGGGTTGCTTTCGGATTTAAGTATTCTTTGAATACGGGAGACCCCGATATTCAAACAGGTCTCGGGCAAAAAGTTCTCATTCCCCGTTTAAATGCTATTTTTCAAACTAGTGACGGCGACGCCTTCGTAGCGCCGGTTATTGAATATTATTATTCTATCGATAATAATCCTCTTTATTTGGCCATTAATAAATTAAGCTTGCGTATTCAAGGCACAATAGATTTTAACGGTTCATGGATTACCCTGATGCCCATGATACGATGGGATTTTAACCATATATATACGACAACATATTATATCAGCAGTTCTTTAGGGAAAATGATGAATAAAAACTTTGGATTATCTTTCGATTTCATTTATCGTTTTGCCGGCGAACCCGATTTTGATTATTTGGCCCGTTTAAGTATGCGTTTTTTATTTTAATATACAAATTAATGCGATAAACACCGTTTTTCATTAAAAAAAACAGAGCATCATAAAGTTTGAAAAAAGCGGTTTTTTTCAGTATCTTTTTGAAATTATAAATTTTATGAACAAAACCAATTATGGAGAATAGTAATGCGTATCGGCATTATCATCGGAAGAATCGGAGACGTTGACGGCGTCGCCCTCGAAACCGAAAAATGGATCGAAGTCCTTAAAAGAATGGGACATGAAATTTTTATTTTATCCGGTCGTTTCAAACGATCGATTGTAGGAGAAGACCACGAAACGCTTATTCCCGGTCTGTCGTTTTTTTCTCCGGAATGCGAATGGGAACAAAACCGCGCTTTCTTTTTCCCGCCGGACGAACCGTCTGAATTATTGGATCATTTACACCGCGTATCGGACGGACTGGCCATCCGCATGTTTAAATGGATGATGCAAAATAAAATAGATATTATATTATCGGAAAACGCATCGGCTTTGCCCGCTCATCTTACTATGGGTATGGCCATCAAAAAGTTAGTGGACAATACGGGAATTCCCATTGTTTGTCACGATCATGATTTTTCATGGGAACGCGGCAAACGCTATTACACTCCTTTCCCCGAAGTGGAACAAATTATCAATGAAACCTTTCCCATGCAGATACCTCATGCCAAACATGCGGTGATTAATACTTACGCCCGTAATTTTTTGAAAGATAATTTTAATATTCCTTCGATCGTCGTACCTAATGTAATGGATTTTGACAAACCTTACGGCGTTAAGGATGATTATAATTCGGATTTGTTAAAATGCATCGGTCTGAATAATAATAATATCGTACTGTTTCAAATAACCCGTATTGTAAAACGTAAAGGCATAGAAACTGCTTTGGAATTAATCGACCGTCTCGACGATAAAAATATCAAATTGGTGGTGACCGGTTCGGCGGCGGATGACGATCGTAAAGGCTATTACCGAGAATTAATCAACATTATTAAAAAACGGAAACTTGAAGATCAGGTTCTTTTCGCCCATCACCGTATTTTAAACGACCGCGGCACAACGCATGACGGTAAAAAAATCTATTCTTTATCCGACGCTTACGCTCATGCAACCGCCTGCACTTACTTTAGCACCTACGAAGGATTCGGCAACGCTTTTGTAGAAGCCGTTCTTGCCAAAACGCCGATTTTTGTAAATAATTATAAGCCCGTTTTTTGGCTGGATATCGGCAGCAAGGGTTTTAAAGTTGTAATGATTGAAGAAAGCAAACTAACCGACGAAGCCGTAGCGGAAGTGGATAAAATTATTCATAATAAAAAACTGCAAACCGAGATAGGCGAATTTAACTACAACCTTGGTAAACTGCTATTTTCCTATGACGTACTGCAAGAAAAATTAGAGATTTTATTCAGCTCGCTTTAAACTAAAACGCCGAACCCGGTTTGTTCTTTAATAATAAATAATAAGCACCGTGTATTATATAGTCTGTCGCGTCTACAATATTGACATCTTTTAAAACAGGGATTCATCTTGTCGAACACTAAGCTTTATCTGGTTTAAAATGAAATGGATTTCGGCAGTAGTACGTAACAAGGCAAACAAGTGGAAAGGACTTTGTTATGAATACTAAAGAAATGATGCGTTCTCTTAATCAGCAACAAATCAATACATGGTTCGATTTGGGACTATTCCTTGATCGCTTAAAAGAAGCCGAACCTCAAATATCCGTCGATAATAATTATTACGACTATCGCGAGAAACTGGTTAAAGGCGGAATAGGCTTTTTATCATTTTATTACTTCATTGACGGCATAACCATTGAATTATCCAAATATATAAAATCCATCCGTCAAATGCTTCCCGGCGTTCCGGTACACTTAATCGCCGGCGGTATCACACCGCAGTCCGACAATATCTTGTCACAAGATTATCAACAATGTGTAATTCCAGAAATTAAGAGTTTCGACAGTTGGGAATTATACCATAAATTTTTTAAAACAAAACTTGAGCGCGGCAGCAAAGAATATAACGAACTGATAAAAAAATACTGGCGGGAAACGCTGGAATTAACCCGCCTGCTCGGCGAGTGCATTGAAAAAAACAACATCAACCTGCTTTTTATTCTTAATGTCTGCTCCAATCCCGGCAATCTGTCCCTCTCTCTCTCCACCGTCCTTGTATCCGAATATATGGGGATACCGGTCATTAACAATAACCACGATTTTTACTGGGAAGGCGGCAATCGCAAAATCGATATTGAAACCAAACATCTCAAACCGGGGCCGCGGGATTTCTTCTTCATTAATTCGGATGTGGGCGAGCTGTTTTCTTTATTGGAAGTGTTACTCCCCTGGCGTTCCCGTTCTTGGATGTCCGTAAATATCAATAAAAATCAAAGTCGTCATATTATTGAAATTAACGGACACAATCCGGCTAATGTGGCGTTAATCGGTACGGCAATTGACGCAAACCAGTTTGCCCCCATTTCCAAACGCGAAAGCATCAACGCCATGAAACAGATTGGTTACCTTGTGGGCAACCGTTCCGAAAGCATAACGGATATTTTAAAAAGCGCAATAAAGATTGAAAAGCCCGTATTACTCGGCAATAAAAAGATTGAACGGCTGGAATTTATGACCGATAATATTTTATTCCTGCAGCCGACGCGTATCATTAGCCGTAAAAAGATAGAAACAAACTTCAAACTTATTAAGAAATTGTTTGTCAACCATCAGTTTATCGGAAAATTTAATGAAAATCCTCGATTAAGACTTTCTCTGATTATATCAGGACCGATAGCTAACGGACAAGGAGAATATTTTGATTTTCTTCTTAAAAAATTTGCCGATTTGCTAAATAGTTTACCTGAAAAGTTTAAGGATAAGGTTTTTATCGGTTTTCTTTTCAGTGAATTCGACAAAATAGAATTCAAGCGCAAATTTAAAAAGCCGCTTACCATCGCCGATCTTTACAACGCCTCCTCTCTTATCCTGCTGCCGAGCGAAAATGAAGGGCGCGGATTACCCTTAATTGAAGCCGCTTACGCCGGCAAACCCGTTTTCTGCCGTCGATATGAACCCCAACAGGTCTATGCCGAAGTGATCGGAGAGCATCTTGACGAATCACTGCGCCTTAAAGTGCTCGAATTCAAAGATAAAATATCGGACAAACTTGTACATCGTATCGTACAAAGAATTTTCTATCCTCACGACGCCTTGGATACGGTTATCCATAATCGCTCGGTAATTAAACGTCGTTTTAATATTGACGGGCTGCAAAAAACCTTTGAAGAGATTTTTTACAAACAATTTTTACAATTAAAATCAATTAAGCGGTCTTATGAAAAAACAGCGCGCTATTTTACCGAATACAAACAGACTTTCTGCTGCGATGATAATGAACTGAATAAGGTAATCAACACCAAAACGCGGGAATACCTGCCCGGATACGGCCGCCTCGGATTTATGCTCTATTTAAAATCCTTGATTGACCCCAGCTTCTTCCGCGTTGAGGAACAAAACATACGTGGCGACGCGCATTATTACGCCCAAAATATCATAAGGGCCAATACGAAAAAGAAAAAATTGAACATTGAAGTTTATCATGAATTTTTTAACGCCGTAGACGATATTTTCAATTATTCCAAAGGTGAAATTGAAATAAGGCACGACCACTCTTTTGCTTACCGACATCGCAATAAAAAATATTATCCATATCATGACTATACTTTTCAAGAACTGACCGGTTTGATCAATATTATTTTTGATTACATCGTCAGTCCGGAACGCCAAAGTCTCAAACAACTGCCCAATCATTTTTTCTTTGCCGACTGGAACCTCGCTCTCGTCCAGCTTACCAACAGCCACCGCCTCGGCATCGATAACCGAAAACGTCTGTTTCGCAAATTAAAAGAAAATGTACCGCGTATCTATTTTCCGGGCTCTTACATCCGTTATGAGATGGAATTTTTTATATTGCAGCCTATTCGCGCCATTCTCGGTCTTGAAATCGACGAAGAACTATCCGAACAACTTTTAGTAAAGAATATTAAAAATATTCCCGAAGTATTTATTTATGTGCCGGAATATCATCTTTATAATCGTCATTCGTCAAAAGATATTCAGTATTATCTTGAAAACACTCCGGATATGGAGCTGCGTTCGCTCTACTTTCACGGAGTGGTCAAACTGATTAAGATCCAGCAATATTGTATCGGTTTTCATGCGGGACAATTGGGTACAAAAGGATTGGATATTATCCAATACGTAAAAAAACGTAAAGGTTTTTTAATCACCAACGGACAAAGCGCGGCTATGATGACCGATATTCTGGATATCGACCGTTTCCATATCGGCAAAGTTAAGCGAATCATCACCTCAAAGATTATGGGTATTCCCATGAACAGGGGCTTTATCCAATTTGTACCGGCGGGTATCCGCACCACTCTATCTTATCCCACACCCATACAGACGGCAAAAGACTTCGACCGCGCCTTACGCAGCAAACGTTTTAAATCCATCGCCAAACAAATCGGAGAGGAAGAGTTGTTCCGCCGCATGAGAGAGGACGCACAAAGCAAAGGGACGCCGGTCAATCTCTTCCTAAAGAATCTTGAAGCAGAACTCTCCGGTAAAAAGAAAAAACGAGAAGTGGATTATTCTTATGTCGGCGGAATTTACAGCGACAAACGACCATGGAACGGGGTTTTGGTGCGCGTTGTCGTTAAAAACGATAAAGAGAATTGGTTTTTTTCCATCCACACGACAAAAGATAAACCGAAACCGGTAACCGAACAAATGATGGAGTTTTATACCGAAAGCGGTAAAAAACCTAAAATTGCCTGGAACGGAGGCTATATTTTGAATCCCGAACTGGTGGGCAAGTTAGGATTACCCGAAACCTATATCGGCTCGCCTTTGGGCCTATTGATAAAGAATAATAAAATTCTTTGTCCTCCGTTATTTAACAAACCGGCTTTGCTGGTCTTAAACGACAGCTCGCTAAGGATTGAATCGGTAAATATTGCCACCGGATTTACTGTATTCTCCGGTAATCATAAAATCAGTTTTACATCGGAATATTATAACCGTTCAGATGAAAAGAATCCCTCTTATTATGATCTTTTTCATAATCATGAAGAAATTAACAGCAAGGGGCAGATTGTCGTACGTCTTGCCGGAAATGTGGTAAAAGAGATTATTCAAAGTAAAAAGAACGATAAAATTAAAATTATCCCCGTAGGTTTAACGCTGCTGATCCCCAAAGCGCAGTTTTCCGATAAACTATTTCGGATTGATAAAGCGCTGCAGATACGTTTAAATTCATCGGCGGCGATTGACTGGAATGATGTGCAATACGCCGTAGAGGCCGGCCCCCTGCTTGTGGATAACGGACAAACGGCAATAAATATGAAAAAAGAAGGTTGGAAAACCGTTCATTCCATAAATACACAGGCCGCACGGCTCGATTTTACCGATATGCGCGGCCCTAAAATTGCCGCGGGATTGACAAAAAAAGGAGAATTGCTTATACTTGCGGTAAACGGACGCATACGCGAGTCGGTCGGCGCAACGCATCACGATATGGCCGAGATTCTAATTTCTTACGGCGCGGTAAAGGCTATGGGATTTGACCCGGGTGGAAGCAGCACGCTCGTGGTTAACGGCAAACCGCTCAATATATCGCCGTATAACAAAGAGTATGAACGCGATATTTACTCATTGGAACCGCAACCGCGTTTCGTTTCCAATTCAATTATGGGCTGGCCGGAGTACAAAAGATGAAAACCGATATGATTATCGTTCTCGGAGGGGGAATAAGCGTCAGGGGCATACTGCCTTTTTGGGTTGAGACACGCCTGGATAAAGCAACCGAGTTATATGTTTCTACGCAAATTCCTAAAATTCTATTAAGCGGAAAAGGGCGTGATGATTTTCCGGTGACCGAAGCGCGCGCCATGCATGATTATTTGTTGCTTAAAGGCATTCCGGCCGAAGATATTTTAACGGAAGAACTCTCGCGGGATACCATACAAAACGCTTTTTTCTCCATGGTAATTCATTTAACGCCCCTTAAGGTAAAATCAGCCTTAGTCATCACCAATACATTTCATATCGAACGCACAAAAATGATTTTCGATTATGTTTGTGGAAATATAATTCATTTTGAATATATTCCCGTTTCCGATGAAAAGATCGAAGAAGATAAACTGCGTCAAAGGGAATACACGGAATCCGAACTGATTAAATTTTACACGGAGCTTTTCTCATCGTTCCAAAAAGGGGATTTACATGCTGTGCATGACTTTATTTTTAACCCGCAAAACAGCTATTATAAACGTTATCGTGAGTTAGAGAAAGAACTTGCAGGTAAAATGATTCTATATTAACAACGCTTTATTCGTCTATTCCTTCAAGGTGAATATAAATACAATGATAACTATCCTTTTCCGAGAATGTGTTTGATTCTCGGTAGTTGCTCTTCCGCCGCTTTTTCTCCCGCCGCAATTATTTTTTCCATTAAATGCACCGCCGCCCAGGAATAGTGATGCACATCGGGACTGATGATTAAATCGGCTCCGGACAGACGCTCCTTGGTTAAATGATACGTTACGATATCCTCCGCGCGATACATGATCTGCAAAGCATTATCCAGCTCGTCTACGTCTTCAATACATTTGGTTACATCCACGGCCAAAACATATTGGGCGCCCTGCCCCTTTACGATCTGCACCGGAATACTATCCGTGGCTCCGCCATCCACAAGCAATTGATGATCCATTTTTACAGGTGGAAAAATACCGGGAATGGAGGCCGAAGCCGTTATGGCTTTTTTCATACTACCTTCGTTAATCACTATTTCCCTACCGGAAATCAAATCGGTGGCAATACAGGCGAAACGAATAGGCAAAGTTTCTATAGGTTTATCCGGAAAGGGTTCCATAATAGCGCTAACCGTACTCTCGTCGTAAACAGCCGGTTTATTTATTGTTTTAATCAACGAAAAATATTTTTTGGCGCTGTTTAAATAGTATTCCAAATCGCGGTCTTTCGCGTCAACGGCTTCGGGTGAAAATATTTTAACTTCCAACTCCCCAAAGGCCCGCCCCGTAATAATACGTTTAATGAACGTCTCCGTGGCTGCGGCATCGCCGTTTAATAAACAGTAAGCGCCGCCGATAATAGCCCCCATACTGCAACCGGTTATTTGGTAAATGGGGATTTTTTCCCGTTCAAAAACTTTTAAAACGCCCATATGCGCCAAACCGCGCGCGCCGCCGCCGCCCAAAGCCAAACCGATCTTTACCGGCATAATTTTTTCCTTTCATATAAAGTAAATTTCTTTCTGTTTAGTCGTTTTGTTGTCCCTTTCGATTAACGTGTAATGTAAATAATTCTATAATTCACTCCAACATTAAAGTATCATTTTTTTACTGTTTATTAAAAAGACAGCTCTAAATTTTTATGTAAAATCCGAAACTGAATTATATACGTTTAAATTAATGTATTGGCAATATACGGAATATCAAATCATATTCATATTTTCGTTGGGATGAAGACCGCTTGTCGATTGTCTGATTTGGTAAGAGAAACAATAAAATTATCAAATAGTTTATAAAAGAAAAAGGATTTGCAAAATTTAGATTTGAATGGCAAAAAGAGTATGGAGCGTTTTCTTATTCTCATTCAAATATTGATAATGTGAAAAAGTATATAAACAACCAAAAAGAACATTTTAAAGAAGAATTTTTAAGTTTTTTAAGGGAATTTAAAACAGCGTTTAAAGATAAATATATATTTGATTTTTATAATGATTAATGACCCCTGTTATAAGCATATAATCCCTACAAGATTGGAAAAAAAGAGATGGCTCTACTGGGTTTCTTGTGGGTAAAGTTCCAATTTACCAAGGAAAAACAG
>CAYRJN010000067.1:0-18027 GCA_964424545.1 uncultured Calditrichaceae bacterium | reverse complement strand
GTCATAAGAAACGGCTTATTATGCCTATTTTTTGAAATTCCGATACTATAAAATATTTCTCCAGAATGATCATTTTAACCCCCAAGATATTACAACTCAATTTAAAGTTCAGCGCAGCATATTTTTATTTCGTTTTTATTACGGGAAATACAAAATACCAATAGCCGTCCGTATCGTTTTTATTTTAGATAACATACTTTTATGATAAAATATTTCTATTAATTATGCCGCAGGTATTTGACAATATACAATAAAAATATTACTTTGATAAATGTCTATTTACACAGGGGAAATATTATGACAAGATTGACGGACAAACAAAAACAAATTATTGAAGCGACTATTGAAATTATATCGGAAAAAAGCATTCAAGGACTGACCATAAAAAACTTATCTAAAAAAATCGGTTTAACCGAAGGGGCCATTTACCGCCATTTTGATAGTAAAATAGAAATATTATTAACTATCCTTTATTCTTTTCAAAACGAAGCCAAAAACCTGTTAGGCAATTATTGTAATTCCGAAAGACCTGCCTTGGAAATGATTGAAGAGATATTTCAACACCATTTTGAATATTTTGTGGCAAGACCTGCCGTTACTTCCGTAATTTTTTCAGAAAGTATTTTTCAAAATGATAGCCGCTTAATAAAAGAAGTGTTTCGTTTATTGGAAATGCACGAAAAAGCCCTAACCTGTATTATCGTCAAAGGGCAGAAAACAAAAGAGATTAACGCTAATATAGAAGCTAAAGAATTCGTTCGTATCATTATCGGTTCTATCCGTTATATGGTTACAAAATGGCGTTTGTTGAAATTTGAGTTTGACCTGCTTGAAGAAGGGCGTTTAATGCTTAAGGCAATCAAAGAGCTGTTAAAATCTTGATCGCTCTTGCAGAACACGGCATTTCAAATTTTTTAACAAATGGATAACGGGTCATTTTTTGAAATTTTGATTTAGTAAAAAAATATGATTAATTTTTTTAAAAATCAATATGTTTATTTTGAAGTTTGAAGACGGAAGGATGTGCTTTGAAGAGAGGATTTATACTGATACTTTTTAGTTTTATGCTATTTAATCATTCCGTGGCTCAACAAAACGTAACTGTAAAACGAAATAAAACGAAGCAGCTTTACGGCGGATATGTCGGTCTGGGCGTCGGATATTTAACCGATAATCTTTCGCAACATTTTAACTATCCGATCCTTCTGCCGATTACGGCCGATTTTATTTATAATTGGTTTGTAGCCCAAATAAGTTTGGACGGAGGATGGGCCAAAGTCAAAAATACGATGAGTTTTGACGACGGTGGCAGTTGGAATAAAGGCCAGAATTCGTTTCATGAAGGTATTGGAATAAATTTAGGCGGCAGCGTTTATAATTCAAAAAATATCCGTATTACTCCGGTTGCGGGCTACTCCTATAATTATATCTCCAAGAAATGGTGGGGCTCGTCCGATATCCGCAAAAACGAGCCTGAATTCGGAAATTTGCGTTTAGCGTTTATGTTTGATTTTAAGAATACTTTCATCACAAAAAAGAATGCGATGGCAACAATAAATGATGATTACGCCGGTTTGCGGGTAACGGCGGAGATGTATATGCAGCTTAATAAAAATACCGATTATCCCGAATATTATAATGGTATGGTAATCAATATTTCCGTAGGAATTGTGTTATTAAGTATAATATCCTAAAATTTTTCATGCCGATTATGCAAATCGGTTTATACGCATTGCGCACAGTTTGTTAATTTATAAATATAAAAGAGTATAAAATGGCAAAATTATCCTTTTTCGGGGCGGTTGGAACGGTTACCGGTTCACGCTTTCTGTTAGAAACCGACGACAAAAAACTATTGATCGATTGCGGCATGTTTCAAGGGTTAAAAGAAAACCGCTTGCGCAACTGGGAAAATTTTCCCGTTAATCCGGCAATGATAGATTCCGTATTTCTTACACACGCTCATATCGATCATAGCGGCTATTTACCTCGCTTTTGCCGAGAGGGGTTCAAGGGTAAAATTCATTGTACTCATGCCACGGCGGATTTGTGCGAAATAATGTTAAAAGACAGCGCTCATTTACAGGAAGAAGACGCCAAATGGGCTAATAAACGCGGATTTTCCAAGCATAAACCCGCCCTGCCTCTGTATACGACCGAAGATGCGGAAAATGCGCTTAAATTATTTACGCCTCACTATTATGGAGAAGATATTTATTTAAATCGAAATTTGCGCATTAAATTTAAAGACGCGGGACACATTCTCGGATCATCCTTTATCGATATAAAACGCGTAGACGGTAAAAACAGTAAACGCATTCTTTTCAGCGGCGATTTCGGTAGGCCCGATCGGCCGGTTTTACGCGAACCCGTCCAAGTTTATAATGTTGATTACCTAATTGTAGAATCAACTTACGGCAACCGTTTACATGAAGATGTTGATCCCAATGAAGAATTGGTACGCGTAATAAACGACAGCTACCGACGTAAAGGCGTGCTCGTTATCCCGGCTTTTTCCGTTGGACGGACGCAAACGCTGCTTTACGCTATCCGCGAATTGGAAGAAGCGCGAAAAATTCCCGAAATGTCCATTTTCGTCGATTCTCCTATGGCTATTAACTCCACGGAAGTGTTTAAAAACCATATACACGATCTTAACCTGACGGCTCGTAAAAAAGATATTGAAGGTACGGATATCTTTACGCCGAAAAACCTGCATATCTGCAAAACAACAGATGAATCCAAAGCTATAAACCGCGTAAGCGGACGCTCCGTTATCATTTCCGCCAGCGGCATGGCCACCGGCGGGCGCATCCTGCATCATCTTGCCGAACGATTGCCCGATCGGCGCAACACTGTCCTGTTCATAGGATATCAAGCGCAGGGTACCCGCGGCCGCACGCTGCTTGACGGCAAGAATGAAGTTAAAATTCATGGCAGAAAAGTTCAGGTAAAAGCCAAAATTGAAAATATAAGCGGGTTTTCCGGTCACGGAGATTACGACGAAATATTGGCCTGGCTCTCCGCTTTTAATAAAAAACCGCAGCAGACTTTTATTGTACACGGTGAAGAGGAGTCGTCCGAAGCGCTGGCGAATAAGGTTCGCGCCCGTTTCGGATGGAATGTTACCGTACCGCAATTCGGCGATAGTTTTGAATTGGATTTTTAAAGACGATTGTCTATGCGACAAGCTACATTGAACAATCATATTATCATTGAATTTGATCTTTTGTTTATTTTTACCCTTACGGTTCGATTGTGTCGGGAGAATGTTAATTCCATAATGTCCCCGTTCCCTGTCGTTTAGGCGAGGCTTTATAAAGCGAAACAAGACAAATAAATATCTGAAACTTAGGTTTCCCGTTCAATAAAAATCTTATAATTTTAACAACGTAGATGAACGATCAAAAAAACATAAAAAATACGCTGATCGAACTCTTTGAAAAAACGTTCTCTGAAAAAGCGCTTCAGTTTAATGCCCTGCCGGCGCACGGCTCGAATCGTCAATATTTCCGAATAAGCGGTAAAACGCAAATATGTTTGGGCGCATTTAATGAAGACACCACCGAAAACAGAGCTTTTATCTATTTAACGCATCATTTTAGGGCAAACGGCCTGCCTGTTCCGCAACTATACGCGGAAGATAATACAAAACGTTTTTATTTGATCGAGGACCTTGGTGATCAAACGTTATATGATTATTTAACGCGAGAAAAGAGTAGAAATGATATAACGGAAAATGTGATAAATATTTATAAAAAAGCGCTGTACTTTTTACCTAAATTCCAAATTACAGCTTCTGCCGGCCTTGATTTTTCAATCTGCTATCCACGCGCCGCATTTGATAAACAATCGATGATGTGGGACCTTAATTATTTTAAATATTATTTCCTTAAATTTAAAAATATCATCTTCAATGAGCAGGATTTGGAAGATGATTTTCATAAATTCGGCGATTTTTTATTGTCCGCTCCGCGGGAATATTTTCTTTATCGTGATTTTCAATCGCGCAATATTATGGTTAAAGACGGCAAAGTCTATTTTATTGATTATCAGGGGGGACGGCGAGGCGCACTCTTTTATGATCCCGCTTCGCTTTTGTATGACGCCAAAGCCAATCTTTCTCCGCAAATGCGCGCTCAATTACTGGACTATTACCGCGGGCAGTTACGGTTATATATTCCCGTCAACGATGATGAATTTAGTCGCTATTACGAAGGCTACGCTTTGCTGCGCATTATGCAAGCGTTCGGCGCATACGGATTTCGTGGTTATTATGAAAAGAAGGAACATTTTATTAAAAGCGTACCTTACGCCGCAAAAAATTTGAAATCTTTACTAAATAGCTTAAATTTGCCTGTAAAAATTCCAGTCTTGCTCAAAGCGCTTGAGCAAGTCGCTAACATTACGGTTTGACCAAGGGAGTTGTTCTGTGGATAAAAAACTTACTATTCAAATCACCAGTTTTTCGTATAAAAAAGGGCTGCCTGAGGATGAGAACGGCAACGGCGGCGGATTTATTTTCGACTGTCGGTTTTTACCCAATCCCGGGCGTTTGGAAGCCTATAAGTCTTTAAGCGGAATGGATAAAGACGTCATTGAATACTTTCAGGGTTTTCCGGAAGTAAATTGGTTTGTTAATCACGCCATGGATATGTTGCGACCGGTTATTGATAATTATCAGGAGCGTGAATTTGACCATTTAATGGTATCTTTCGGATGTACGGGCGGGCAGCATCGTTCTGTTTATTGCGCTAACGCTTTGTTCTTTGCCTTAAAAGAACAAACCGACGTCGATGTAAAACTTTCTCATCGCGAACTAAATTTACATTCAAAATAATATGCGGGCCATGATTTTTGCAGCGGGAATGGGCTCCCGTTTGAACGATATGACCCGCGAAAAGCCCAAAGCGCTTGTCTCGCTAATGGACAAGCCGATGCTTGAGCATCTGTTGCTACGCTTAATCTCCATCGGTATTAAAGATATAATCATCAATGTGCATCACTTTTCCGATAAAATCATATCCTTTGTGCGCTCAAAAAACGATTTTGGAATAAATATCTCTTTTTCAATAGAAAATACTTTGCTTGATACGGGCGGCGGTTTAAAGCGAGCGCAACATTTTTTTATATCCGACGAGCCGTTTTTAGTCCATAATGCGGATGTGATGACTATGCTTGATTACAATAAATTATTATCGCAATATTACAAAACGCCAGCGCTCGCAATGCTTGCGGTTCGGAAACGGCAAACATCGAGATATTTATTGTTCGACGAGGGAATGGCGTTATGTGGCTGGGAATCCGTTAAAGAGCGAAAAAAAATTATCCCCGTCGAAAAAGACAAAAAACTTGAGCGTTTTTCGTTTATGGGAATTCAAATAATTTCCCCGCAAATCTTCGAACATTTTCCGCACAAAGATAAATTTTCACTTATTGAAGCCTATTTAAGCGTTCTTGAGAAGGGAGGGCGCATTAACGGATACGACGCTTCGGCCTGCGATTGGTTCGATCTCGGCACAGCGCAGAGGATAAAAGAGGCAGAATCATTTTTAAAGGCTCGTCAAAGGCCGCTTTAATGGCAATTTGCCCTGCTTTAACAAGCGCTTTGTGCGGGGAAAACTTTAAGGGTAAAAGTTAATCCAAATCGGCAAGTTTCTTTAGATTTTTATTGCTGCCTACCATAACCAGAATATCCCCCTTCTTAAGCACCGTATCGGCGCCGGGGCTGTTATTGATTAGCGGCGGTAGCTTTTTACCGCCTTCGTCTACTCTCGGAGTGTGCACGGAAACCAGATTCAAATTGTATTTTGACCGTAATTGTATATCGAGAAGATTTTTATCTTCAAAGGCTTTCGGTGTTACGACTTTGGCCATGATGGTATCTCCGCCGATATAAGAGACGTCCACCAATCCTTTGTAAACAAGCTGATAGGAGAGCTTTTCAGCCGCTTCCACTTCGGGTGAAATTACCATGTCCACATTAACCGCTTTAAGAATACGTTCTTGTATATTATCGGAGGCTCGGGCGATTACTTTTTTTGCGCCGAGCTGTTTAAGATTAACCGCAGCCAATAAATTAGATTCAAAATGTTCGCCGATACAGACAATCGCCACATCAATTTCATCTGCGCCGATGCTTTGTAAGGCGCGTTCGTCCGTTGCGTCCAATTTAAGAGCCAGTGTTACTTCATCCTGAATTTCTTCAATCAGATCGATGCGGCGGTCTACTGCAATTACCTCTTTGCCCATCTCGATTAAATTACGCGCCAGTTCTTTTCCGAAAACACCCAAACCGACAATCAGATATTTATCCAATTTTATCTACCCTTTTTATCTGTGCAACTATATATCAATCGAACAAAGATACATAAAATACCTTAAAAATGAAAAGAAAATTATTAAAGCATTGAAAAAATCGGTTCTTATACACTTGCAGTGGGTATCAGATTTTTTTAATGAAATACCAACAATTGGAAAATTCGCCACGTTGTCATTTATCCGATTTGTCGGAATGTTACGTTGCGAATTAAGCAAAATTGCTTTTACACCATTGTTTCCTTAACTTTGTAGGTTCTATGTAATAACTGTAATAACTATTTGGAAATTCGATGCAACAGGAATTTATAAGAAATTTTAGCATTATCGCTCATATAGATCATGGTAAATCCACGTTGGCCGATCGCTTTTTAGAAAGAACGAAAGCCATAACACAGCGGGAGTTGAAAGATCAGGTTCTAGACGATATGGATTTGGAGCGCGAACGCGGCATTACCATAAAATCACACGCTATCCGTATGTTTTACAAAGCTCAGGACGATAAAACCTACACTTTCAATTTGATCGATACGCCGGGGCATGTGGATTTCAGTTACGAAGTATCGCGTAGTTTGGCCGCTTGCGAAGGCGCTTTGCTGGTTGTGGATGCGGCGCAGGGGGTGGAAGCGCAAACCATCAGCAATCTTTATCTTGCCATTGAAAACGATTTGCAGATTATTCCCGTTATCAATAAAATCGATTTACCCAGCGCGCAGGTCGATGTGGTTAAAAGGCAGATAATCGAACTCATCGGCTGTCCGGAAGAGGAAATAATTTTAGCCAGCGCCAAAAGCGGAAAGGGAATTGATGATATCCTCGAAGCGGTTGTTCGTTATATCCCCCCACCGAAAGGCGATCCGCAAGCCAAGCTGCAGGCTTTGATTTTCGATTCTTTTTTTGATAGTTATCGCGGCGTAATTACGTTAATCCGGCTTTTTAACGGCGTTATTCACAAGGGCGATAAGATTAGTTATTTCAGTACGGACTTGGTGCACGACGCCGACGAAATAGGCGTGCTTAAATTAAAACGCGAACCGGTTAACGAACTGGCCGCCGGCGATGTGGGTTATTTGATTTCGGGCGCAAAAAATGTAAAGGATATTAAAGTCGGCGATACAATCACCCTTTATAAAGACCCTGCCACAGAGCAGCTCGCGGGCTATAAAGAAGTTAAGCCGATGGTCTATTCCGGCATTTTTCCGGTTATAAGCGAAGATTTTGAGGATTTACGCGATGCTCTTTCCAAATTGGCTTTAAACGATTCGGCCTTGGTTTTCGAGCCGGAAACCTCTAAGGCCCTGGGTTTTGGTTTCCGTTGCGGATTCCTTGGTTTGCTTCACATGGAAATCGTGCAGGAACGTCTGGAACGGGAGTATAATCTCTCTATCATCAACACGGTGCCGAACGTTGTGTACCGCGTTCATTTAACAAACGGCGGCGTTAAGGAAATTGATAATCCGAGCGATATGCCGGATGCCGGAAAATTCGATTTTATTGAAGAACCCTATATTTTGGCGCAAATTATTACGCCGCCGGAATATATCGGCAGTATAATGCGCCTGGGTCAGGAAAAGCGGGCTATCTTTAGAGACACATCATATATTGATCCCACTCGCGCCGATATGCAGTTCCTGTTTCCCCTTTCCGAGGTAATCTTCGACTTTTACGATAAATTAAAATCATACACGCGAGGTTACGCCTCATTTGATTATGACTTTGACGAATATAAAGAATCCAAATTGGTCAAATTGGATATCTTGATTAACGGTGAGTCTTTGGACGCACTATCCACCATCGTTCATGTGGATAAAGCTTATGATTCGGGGAATCGCTTGGCGCGGCAGTTAAAAACATTAATACCGCGACAGATGTTTGAAGTTATCATTCAGGCGGCCATCGGCAGTAAAATCATCGCCCGGCAAACGGTAAAGGCGTTGCGAAAGAATGTGCTTGCTAAGTGTTACGGCGGCGATATAAGCCGTAAACGCAAGTTGTTGGAGAAACAAAAAGAGGGAAAGAAACGTATGAAACAGATAGGTCGGGTGGAAATACCGCAAGAAGCGTTTCTTGCCGCTCTCTCTATTGAGAAGGAAGGCAATTAGTTTAAAATATATATTTTCAAAGTTTTTATAAACAAATTTTAGTAAAGCGGCGGCTTAATATCAAAAACAATACAAAATATCTATTGGGAAAATTATGAGTCAAGCAAAAGATCAACCGAAAAAAAGATTCGGCGGTTTTACGGATGGATTGTTTACGGCGCTTATAGCGGCTTTAATCATTCGTCAGTTTATTGTTCAAGCCTACACAATCCCCACCTCTTCCATGGAAAAAACCTTGTTGGTAGGCGATTTTTTATTGGTGAATAAATTTAATTACGGTATGAGAACGCCCGATTGGATCGGTATTCCTTACACAAAAATCGGCTTTGATATCCCCTGGTTTCGTTTCCCTGCGTTATGGGACCCCCATCCCTATGACGTTTTTATTTTCCGCTATCCTTTAGACCCCAGCATGGATTATATTAAACGTTGTATTGCAACACCAGGACAAACGGTTGAAGTGGTGGATAAAAAAGTTTATCTCGACGGCAAATTATTTCCTTTTCCGCCGGAAGGTCAATTTATTGACCGACGTATTTTTAAACGGGGCGAGGGGCGTTATTTCTTCCCGACTTTTCGCAATCTCGGCAGTCGCGATAATTACGGTCCTATTACCATGCCGCCAAATATGTATTGGGCTATGGGTGATAACCGCGACAACAGCTCCGACAGCCGCGTTTGGGGATTTGTGCCGCATGATAATATCGTCGGACAAGGATTAATAATATATTTTTCATGGGATGGCAATGTCCCTTGGTCCAGATTTTATGATAAAATTCGTTTCAGCCGCATCGGAAGAGTTATACGATAAAAAGAGGCTATGTCCTTATGCGACAGCCTCGTATCTTTCAAAACGTAAATTTTTTCTGCGTTGAGATATCGAAATATATACAGGGATCGCTTCTTCTCTCGCCAATGCGGAAGTTTTGCAATAATATAGAAAAAATTGCTAATAATAACGCTTTTACCGAAAGAAAAAACGTACCTAAAAATCAGAGTATCATCGACAAATATGGAACATAAAGGGTGTCTGTAATTATTTTATCTTCAACACCCTTTATACAAACAATCGCTGCCCGTTTCAATGCAAAATAACATTACCACAAATCCCGGTATTTATATTCATATTCCCTTTTGCGAACGCAAATGCATATATTGTGATTTTTATTCCGTAAGCGACCGCTCTCTGCAAAAAATCTTTGTACAAAGTTTGCTTATTGAGCTGCAGCGACAATCTGCTGTAAGTAAAAATGAAATTTTCGATACAATCTATTTCGGCGGGGGTACGCCATCGCTGCTTTCCGTAAATGAAATAGAACTTATTATAGATAGAATTAAGACATTATACAACATCTCCGCTGAGGCCGAAATAACCATCGAGGTTAACCCGGGCACCGTCGATCGTTCAAAACTTAACGAATACAAAAAGACGGGAATTAATCGCTTGAGCATCGGTATTCAAAGTTTTAACGACGATGAACTACGCTTTTTGGGACGAATACACAATGCGCGTCAGGCAAGAGAAACCATCGCCGAATCACGTTCAGCGGGTTTTAAAAATATAAGCCTCGATTTTATATCATCCTTACCGCAACAAACTTTAACCGATTGGCGTAATACCTTAAAAGAGGCTGCGGAATATCAACCCGAGCATATATCCGTTTATACTTTAATAATTGAAGACGGAACTCCTTTGCACGAAAAAGTGTTAAAGAAGATAGTAAAACCAAAACGGAATGATGAGGAAGCCGCCTTTTTTGAAACAACGATGAATATGCTTGAACAAAACGGCTATCTGCGCTATGAAATTTCATCGTTTTCAAAGACGCCCGTTTATATTTCGCGGCATAACTTTAAATATTGGAATCACAGCGCTTATCTCGGCTTCGGACCGTCCGCTCACTCCTTTTGGAATAAGCGGCGCTTTAAAAATGTTGTTTCATTAACGACGTATGCTAAAAAAATAAACGCGGGTGAATCGGCTGAAATTTTTTCGGAAATTATAGACGATAAAACTTTAGAGTTCGAATATATCTTTTTAGGTCTGCGCACTTTCTTGGGTATTAATTTGAAAGATTTTAACAATCGATTTAAAGCAAATTTTAAAGAACGATACGGCGCGATTGTCAAGGCGTTAACGGATGAAGGTTTTGCTCGTTTAAGCGAAAGCGATTTTAAACTAACGTCCAAAGGTTTGATGTTATCCGATGAAATCCTGCCTGATTTTGCGCCGTAAAACGGTAATATGTAAGTTGCGCGGTATTTAAATGTTTCAATTTTCTTTCGCGCAGCGGAAAGAACGGTTTGATTTCGGACGGTGTAAGGTTTTTAGTTTTATTGTATAGTAACGGAATTTAAAAAAAATGTCATCTCGTCTGCGTACAAGCCGATGAAAGATATAGTCAATTAATATGGTTGCGAGCGCGCTTTTCTCCAGCCAATGCGAGATCGTCAAAACAACGAACAGACCGTATTTATCGTTGAATTTGCTAAGCTCTAAACCATTGATGGCAAATCGTTTCTATCAAATATCTTATACGCTATAATTAAGGTTGCCATGAATTACAAAAAGATAATAAAACTACTGTTAATAACCGTATTATTAAATGCGGCTTTTTCCGTATCGGCTCAGGCGCAAAAGCGTTTAAGCGATATTGAATATGCTCAGAGGTTAGAACATGCTCAGGAGTATGAGCGCGCCCTTGCAATCTATACGCGTCTTTATGACCGAGGGAATAAAAATTACGAAGTAGCGGGCGGTATTATTCGCTGTTACTACGGTTTGCGGCAGTATCAAGAACTGATTAAATTTTTAACGACCTTATCAAAACAATATCCCCGACGTTTTGATTACAAAATTGATCTTGGGCGCGCGTATTATATGAATAATCAAAAGGGAAAAGCGCTGCAAATTTGGAACGAAGTTATCGAAAGCCGGCCTCCCGATGTAATGAAATACCGTTTTGTTGCTTCCGCCATGGCTCAATTGCATCTTTTCGACGAGGCCATAAATGTATATAAAGAAGCTGTCCGTAAATTTAAAGGACAAGAGATTATGTATCGCGATATTGCGACATTATATCGCAGCCAGCTTAATTATAGCGAAGCGGGGAAATATCTATTAAAATATTACAATCACTATAAAAAACGTTATAACGATGTATATATGCAGGTAATGTATATCATTGCCGATAAGGAAGCTTTGCCGCCGTTAATTAAAGAATTTGAGAAATATCTTGCCGATAATCACGATAAAAAAATCTCGGAACTGCTCGGCGGACTCTATTTGCGTAATGATAACATCGATAAAGCCTATGATATTTATCACGCGCTTTACCGGCAGGATAAAAACATCAATCATTTGAAGAATTTCTCACGTGAGGCGGAATTAAAAAAGGCTTACCATTACGCCGTTAAAGCCTATAAAGAAATATTATCGTCTAATCCGCCGGAACAGACGGCCTTGGAAGTAAAATTCGATTTGGCTAAAAATTACTACTTACTTGCCGTGCAGGAGAATTATAACGACTACGTTGAGCGCTCTTTGGGGATTTTGGAAGAATTAAGCGCCAATAATAAATTGGTAGCCTACAAAAATAGGGCAATGGAACTTCGGGGCGATATTTATTTGAACTATTTCAACGATTTGGACCGCGCTTTACGAGAATATAAGCAGACGGTAAAAATTGAAAATAACCGACGTAAAAAAGAGCGTATTTTTTTTAAAATGGCCGAGGTCTATTTTCTTAAAAACAATTTACAACAAGCGGAAAATATCTATAATAAAATTAAAGATAAGCAAAATATAGCGTACGCCCTATATCAAAAAGGAAATTTAGAATATTATCGCGGCAGATTCACGCAAGCGCATACGTTATATGATAGGGCTTTAAGTAAAACCGGAATCCGAGATTCCCTTTCAAATAATATTCTGTCGCAAATAATGATGCTTGACCAATTCGCCGAAGATTCAACGTCGCTGGCGCAATTCGGAAACGCGGAAAGATTGGCAAAACAGGGACGAAAATCACAGGCCGCCGAAAAATATTACAACCTTTTTTTAAAGAAGAAAGCGATCGGCGCGTTGGCCGGGATAAAAGGCGCGCGCTTAATGGCGCAAATCGGGAAAACGAAAGAGGCCGTTAACTTGTTGCAAGCGTTCACCGAGCTTTATCCCGATGCGGATAATATTGACCAAGCCTGGTTTCTACTCGGAAAATATAACGAAGCATTAAAAAAATATAATGATGCGTTAACGGCTTATCAAAAAATATTGGATGACTTTCCAGAAAGTTTTTATTTGGATCGCGCCCGGGAAAATGCGCGAGCCGTTACGCGTCTGAACGAAAAAGCGGTAAACAAATCGAAACAATAAATACGCGAGATCAATCTTTTTAGGATAAAGGAAAAAAATGAAGAAAAAGCTGTTCATATTCATCTTGTTAATTGCCGTAAATATCTCTTTTGCTCAATACATATTTATCCCGATGGATTTAACGCAAACCGATCATCTTAAAGCGTACGGCATAGCCTATTGGGTTTTGAAAAAAGATATTAATGTGGAATGGCTATTAAATTATAAAGGCGGTTCATTTTTATTTAGCGACAGCAAACGGTTCCGTAATGAATGCCGTTTGCGGGGCGTTCGTTACGAAATAATCGACGGCGCGCAGGTTAACAATATTTATGCCGAGATAGAAGAAAATAATATGGAACGGGTATTATTGGAAAAAGCGCCGCGTATTGCCGTTTATACGCCGCCTGGATTTCAGCCTTGGGATGATGCCGTTACGCTGGTGCTGACTTATGCGGAAATCGAATACGATAAAATTTACGACCGTGAAGTATTGGCGGGAATCTTGGATAAATACGACTGGCTGCATCTGCATCACGAAGATTTTACAGGACAATACGGTAAGTTCTGGCGTAATTATCGCACTAAACCGTGGTATATAAAACGTCAACTTGATTCCGAAAAATTGGCGCGGGAATTGGGATTTAGAAAAGTAAGCAAAGAAAAAGGCGCCGTAGCGGCGGAAATTGAACATTTTGTGGAAAAAGGCGGCTTTCTTTTCGCCATGTGTTCGGCAACCGACGCCCTTGATATAGCGCTTGCAGCGGAAAATACGGATATTTGCGCAACAGTTTTTGACGGCGATCCCGTTGATCCCAATTATGAAAAGAAGTTGGATTTCAGTAGAACGCTGGCTTTTTACAATTTTCATCTGATCACCGATCCCGCCGTTTATGAATTTTCGGATATCGATGTGCCGCCCAGCAATATGCCCCGTTTACGCGATCCGCAAACGGATTATTTTACGCTGTTTGAATTTTCGGCAAAATATGACCCCGTGCCTACCATGTTGACGCAAAATCATGTAAATCTTATTAAAGGCTTTATGGGGCAAACCACCATGTTTCGGGAAGATAAAATCAAACCTTCGGTTACTATAATGGGTAAAATCGAAGGTACAGACGAGGTTAAATATATTCACGGTAATCGCGGAAAAGGTACGTTCACTTTTTACGGCGGCCACGATCCGGAGGACTATACGCACAAAGTAGGCGATCCGCCGACGGATTTAAAATTACATAAAAATTCTCCCGGTTATCGTCTTATTTTAAATAATATTCTCTTTCCGGCGGCAAGAAAAAAGAAATTAAAAACCTAACATTATAAAAATGTAAAAACAGAGGACAAAAAGATGCAACAAATTTCCGTTAGAACAGGCGCGAGAACGCAACTGTTGGATATCACTAAAGAAATTCAAAAAGCAGTCGATAATTACGCTTACAAAAGCGGTACGGTAACGGTTTTTATTCCCCATACCACAGCCGCCGTCACCATTAATGAAAACGCCGATCCGGATGTACAGCGCGATATGTTGATGGAAATTAACAAGGTCATTCCATTTGAAGACGGTTACCGTCATTTTGAAGGAAATTCTTCGGCACATATAAAAGCATCTCTGTTCGGTTTTTCCGAAACAATAATCGTTGAAAACGGCCGTCTTCAGCTCGGTACTTGGCAGGGAATCTATTTTTGTGAATTTGACGGGCCTAGGAGTAGAAAAATATGGATAAAATTCAGTTAATTTGATTTATTTCTTGCTCTAACTTTATGAAAAAGGTATATTTAGTAGAATCACAACGAAAATTTATTTTATTCAATTAAAATTTTATTTTTTGCATCATAGAAAGGATTAAACCATGTTGGATGATGTTGTAAAAGTTTTTATAGAACGCTTGCGTAATATGGTAATTACCGACGACAAAATGAAAGTTATTCCGTTGGCTTATCTTGCCACATTAAACTTGCCCGCTTCCGTGAGTCATTTTCTTGATCAGCAGGTTGAATTATGGCTGCGCGAAGAGGAAGAAAAATTTGAAACGACCGACCGCTTCGACTACGATCAGCCGGAAGTGCGTATGCACATTGATCAAATATTTGATTTGCTCAAGCAAAACGCCACTTTTGATATCAATCGTTTTAATCAGTTGTTGGAGCGCGCCGTTAAGCTGGAGCTGAACTATTTAATCGAACCCCACCGCACATTAAAACAGTTCATTTTTAAAGATTCTCATAAAGTTTCCACTATGGAAGTTTATGATACGCTGAAATATTTTTTCCGTTATGAATATTATAAAACGGCTATTTCCGATTATTTTAATACGAAATATTTACATGAAATAGAGGAATCTCAATTTGCCGATTTAATGCGTCAGATTGACGAAAAAGCTTTTGCCGAAGATAAAGTCGGCACCACCTTGGCCACGGTGAAGACTATTATGTCTTTTCTAAGCGACGCGAAAGAAGAGGAAATCACTTCTCTGCCCGTCGACGTTTTGATTGCGGCTTTTAAAGACCGTAATCTTGACGACTATCTCGCCATGGCGGAACGCGTTAAAAACGAAACCGATCTTACGGAATTAACATTTGACGAAATTGAGGATATGCTACGCAACAATAAGATTCCGGGTATTGTTGAAAAGGAAGAAGTTCCCGCCGAAGAAAAAGTTGAAGAAAAAGTCGGTTTTGAAGAGGTTGAAGATATCGAGTCGGCGCAGCCTGAAGTTGCCGTTGAAGATATCGAAGTGACCGAAGCCGCGCCACCCGCCGCAGAGGAAATTGAGGAGGAAGAGGAAGAAGAGATTGAAGAGGAGGAAGAAGAAGCGCCTGCGGCTAAAGGCAACGTGGCTTCGCAATTGGCCAGCGTAGTGGCTAGTCAGATTCAATCCGATACACCGCTTGACGACCTTAATAATATGATTCCTAAAAAAGTACGTAAAAAGGCAATAAAAAAGCTGTTTAAGAAGAGCGAACAGGATTATACGGAATTCATAAATTCTTTGAATGCGTTATCTTTGTGGACGGACGCTTCGGCATTGATAGACAATGAATTTTACAATAGAGAAATTAATCCCTATTCCAAAGAAGCTATCGCTTTAACCGATATTATTTATACGCGCTTTTTCCCCAAAGATAAATATGTGGGAGAAAAAGAGGAAGAGTCGGGATTCTTTTAAACATTGAATAAAGATCCACAAGAAAAATGAAAGAGACTGTCTTCAAGCAGTCTCTTTTTTTTATGTGAGACATACGTCTAAGTTATTATACCGGATTATAATGTATATTTGGTTTGAAAAATATTCTTTGCTTGCAATGATAGAATAACCTGCTTCAGAGTAGAAATAATTGTTCTGCTGCTAATCGATTGAAATAAATATATATTCCGATTAGTTACAATTAGAAATAATTTCTCGGGGGAAAAATGCTGCAACTTTTTTATGATTTTATAGAGCAAAGCTGGATATTTTTTAATGATATGAGTATTTACCTGCTTTTCGGGTTTCTTATTGCGGGTCTATTGCATATCGTTTTTCCGGACAGCTTTATATATAAACATCTCGGGAAATCCACCGTCGCTTCGGTGTTAAAATCCACCATGGCCGGAATCCCGCTGCCCTTGTGTTCATGCGGCGTTATTCCGGTCGCCGCATCCATACGGAAAAGGGGCGCTTCCAAAGGCGCGACCCTCTCTTTTCTGATTGCTACGCCGCAAATCGGAACGGATAGTTTTTTAATAACCTACTCGTTGATAGGCTGGGTGTTTGCCGTTTTTCGTATTGCGGCGGCGTTTATTACGGCGCTTTTTTCCGGTATAGCGGCTAATTTTTTTGCGCCCGATTCCGACAGCCGGAAACAGGAAGTGCAAAATTATCTCAAAAACGCATCTAAACAAGAACGCAGTTTTAAAAATTTTTTTTCTTATATATTTGTAGAATTGTTCGGCGCCATCGCCAATTATTTATTAATCGGTATTATTGCAGCCGGCCTTATTGCCGTGATCATACCGGACAGCTTTTTTGAGCTTTATCTTAGTTCGCCATTCTTATCTATGCTGGTCATGCTTATTATCGGCATTCCCATTTATATATGCGCTACCTCTTCAACGCCCATTGCCGCTTCTTTACTGCTTAAGGGCATATCGCCGGGAGCCGCCCTGGTTTTTCTGCTCGCGGGGCCCGCTACCAATACGGTAACAATTTCAACGGTTTTAAAAACAATGGGCAAAAGAGCGCTTGTCATTTACCTTGGTTCCATATCCGTAATCAGTATTGCTCTCGGCTATATATTGAACTTGTTCATTGCGACCGGTCAGGTTTCAACCGTTATGGAACATCAACATGAAATGCTGCCCGAATGGTTGAAAATTAGCGGCGCTATACTGCTGATGATTATGTTTTTAATACATTATTTTTTAAGGTATAATAAAAAAGAGGAGAAAAATTTTATGAGTGATATAATAACCCTTAAAGTTAACGGAATGAATTGTCAACACTGTTCCGAAACGGTTCGCAAAGCGGTTGAGTCCGTTGAAGGCGCCGATAATGTTTATGTGGATTTAAAAGGAGGATTGGTCCGTTTTACCGTTGACAAAGAACGCATACCCTTAATTAAAAATGCCATAAGCGGCAGCGGATACGAAGTAACGGACTGATTTTTTTATCGAAACAGATATTGCCCGACGCATCTGAATCTGCAACTTAGCAGTGTGGTTTATTTGCTTTTGAGGCGCCTGTATGTTTACGGGATAAGTAAAAAGCAATAACATACGTGGTATAATTCAACTCAAATTAATCCGGCGCGGCGGTTTTTCAGCGGGACATTGGGCGCGTTTAAAATCATGGAATCGGTTCCTGTTGTTTTATAAAAAATCGTCTTGTCCGTTTGATTTAGGCCTCCTCCGCGCATATATTGTAACGGTGATTTTTTTTTTGTTACCGTTCCAACATTCTTCTCCCCTTGGTCATTCCCAAATGTTTCTATCGGGAATCCTAATCTTGCCATTTTCTCCATTTAGGTTCCTTATTTCGAAAGAATCACACTTTGGCGACACTTACTGCACTTTTTTCAAAAATTAATTTGCGAAGTTTTGTTCTTATGATCATACTATTAATATTAGAAACGATTCGTTTCCCAAATTATTTAAAGCGAAGTCCTATTAAGTTGATGAAAAATTATTTAGTCTATTATTTTTTTTAAAATTTTAGGCTCTACTGGGTTTCTTGTGGATTTTTTTGTTAGATAGATGATTAATAATTA
>CAYRJN010000066.1:0-18269 GCA_964424545.1 uncultured Calditrichaceae bacterium | reverse complement strand
AGAGATATAGAATATACAAAAAACTACAAAACTTAACTGACTAAGTAGAATTATACAAACGAAAAAAATGATGTTAGTCAGGTAATAAAGATCATGTTAAATAGGTCGATTATTATGAATAATATAAAAAATCGGAAAATTAATTAAATAAGAGTTGTAATATGAGAATAGATTGCCATAATCACATTAACGGGAAAAATATCAACTGGGGCTGGAAGCATAATGATTTAATCATTGAGGCGGCGGATAAACTGGAGATTGACAAGGTAGCCGTTTCCATTCCGGCAAACAGAAGATATCCCACACGAGATGAAAATCCGTTTGACTATAAAATCCCCACAATGAATGAAATCAGACAAGATAATAATGATGTTTTGGCGGCAATGAAACGGTATTCGGGAAGAATATTGGGATATTGTTATGTATTGCCGGGTTATAAAGAAATCGTTGATGAGATTGACCGCTGTCTTGACCAAGGAATGATAGGCATCAAAATATATAATCAATATAAGATTTGGGATCCGGTTTTTTATCCTATTATTGAAAAGTCTATTGAAGAAAAATTCCCAATTCTTGTGCACGGCGGTTTTTCTACTACCCCTGAAGAGTGGGATTTTGAACCCAATATGTCTCATGCCGCCGATTTCGCTTATGTTGCTAAACTTTATCCAGAAGCCATGATTATAGAAGGTCATATCGGCGGCGGCGGCGATTGGGAATGGGCAATTAAACATTTACGGGAAGCGCCCAATATCTATCTTGATACGGCAGGCAGCGTGGTCGATGAAGGGATGATTGATATGGCTGTACGAGAATTGGGTGCAGATCGATTATTGTTTGCAACGGATATGACTATGGAAAGTAATGTGGCTAAGATAATGGCGGCGGATTTAACGGAGGAAGAGCGTAACGATATTTTCGGCCGTAATTTTCAGAAAATTTTAGATAAAAGGGGACTGTAAATGTTATTAGATATAAACGCTTATATCGGACATTGGGCATTTCGGCAGTTACGCTATAATACGGCAGAAAAACTGGTAACATTAATGGATAAATTTACGATTGACAAAGCTATTGTAGCGTCAATTAATGCTACGCTTTATAAAAACGTGCAGTCGGCTAACGAAGAAATTGCCCAAGAGACAAAAGAGTATGCGGATAGACTTATCCCTTTTGCTGTGTTAAATCCACTATATGCCGGTTGGGAAAGAGATTTAAGACGATGTAAAGAAGATTTGGGGCTTAAAGGTTTAAGGCTCTATCCGCAATATCACGGATATTCGTTAAACGATAAAAACGGGTTAAAAATAGTCGATGCGGCTGCGGAGCTTGGCTGGGTAGTTCAAGTGCCTATGACTTTGGTTGACCGCAGGCAACGGCACCGATGGGATTTGGCGGAAGATATTTCCCCTGCTGAATTGGAAACGATTATTTCGCGGCGTCCCAACGTAAAATGGATGATTTTGAATTCTTACGGTATTGACATCGAAAATTTGCCGTCCGAAGCGCAATATTTGATTGATATTGCCAATCCCTATTATCAAACCTTACTGAGAAAAGAAATCCCCCGCTTAATAAATAAGGCCGGGACGCATCATGTTGCGTTCGGAACGGATATGCCTTTCAGAATTCCTAATGCTGCCATTATAAAGTTGGAATTACTGGATATATCCGAAAAGGATAAAGATAAAATTGCCTGGGCAAATGCAGAAAAGATGTTAAAATAAAATTTAATATAATAGAAAGGAGTGGAAATGTCGGATATTGTGGTCAGGCCGGTTACCTATAAATCGCCGCAAAGCGAAAAGGAACAGGTCTTAAAAACGCACGAAGACCTTTATTATTGGGCTACGGAATCGCGTTTCAAAGGGCCATGGGAGAAAGAGATTTTCGGGCTTAACTGCGCGTTTGACGGAAATAAACTGGTTGCAACTACTTCATATACCATAACGCCGCGCGGGCAGGCAATTCTTTCGGATGTTTATACACATCCTGATTACCGAGGTAAGGGACTTGCTAAGAAAGTGCTTGATGCAACAATGGAAACGTATAAAAAATATGGCGCGCGCGCCGTTTATCTTGCTGCCTGGGAGGAATGGATACGTAATATCTACCGCAAATACGGTTTTGTAAATGTGGGTAATATGGGCGAACGCGGATCTTTTAAATTAACATTGAGCGATTCGGGGAAAGACGAAGTATTGTTCCGTAAAGGCCAAAAAACGACGCTTCGTCCCATGGGCTTAGGCGATCAGGCGGATATTACTTCGATGTTCTGCGCACAGCATCCCGGTGTAGTGATAAAACATTATGAATTGGGATGCTATCTCGGTTCTTATTTTGAGGCTGAATTTTATGTGCTGCAAAATCAAGTTACGGAAGGGGTTGTTCCCGAAGAACGAAAACCTAAAAAGGGATATCGCAGTTATGTTTTAGACGGCGAGGAAACTATTCTCGGCTTAGGGACGGTGATCCCAAGCGGCCGTCGTCATGAAGGACATTTCGGCTTTTTGGATATTGTTATCCATCCGCACTATCTTGAACACTATCAGGAAATGTTGAATAAACTTGAAAATAATTTCGAGCTTGACCAGGTGTACGTTTATATCGAAGAAAACGAAAAATTCAAAATTGATTTTTATGAAAAAAACGGGTATAAAAAAGAAGCGTTTTTGAAAAATTATCTTAAAATCGGTGATGAATCGTTTAATATTTTTATATATGAAAAGAAAATTAAATAAGGGATTGCTATGTCAAATATAGTTCATGGAAGTTTGGGAATTGCAGATTATATCGTGTTGGTAGGTTATTTTGTCTTGATGTTGGGTATAGGAATCTATTTTTATCGCTATATGAAGGGAATGAAAGATTATTTCAGCGGTGGTAATCGTATTCCATGGTGGCTTAGTGGTGCCTCTTATTATATGAGCAGCTTTAGTGTTTTTGCGTTTGTTACGTTTTCTGCCATAACATATAAATATGGATTGTACGGCGTTACGTTAATGATGGATACCTCCGTCGGCGTTATTTTTAGTATGTATTTTATGGCCAAAAAATGGAGACGTGCCCGTATAAACAGTCCTATTGAATATCTCGAAGTTCGTTTTTCGTCCGAATTGAGGCAATTTGTCGCTTGGCAAGGCATACCTTTACGGATCGTCGATGATGCTATGAAATTGGTAGCCATTGGTCTTTTTATTTCCGCTGGTTTGGGTTTTGATTTGCAGCAATCGGTGCTTTGGTCCGGCTTGATTATGCTTACCTATACCATGCTTGGTGGATTGTGGGCTGTAACGGTAACCGATTTTGTGCAATTTATAGTGATGGCTGTCGCCGTGATAATTTTGGTGCCGTTAAGTATTCAAGCTTCGGGCGGGTTAACAGCAGCTTTTTCAAATATTTCACCTGATCGATTGCATATATTTCATCCGCCCGAGTATGATTGGTTTTATTTTGCTGCCAGTATGATTTTTGTAATCCTCTCATCGAGCAGCGTTAGTTGGTCGTTAATTCAACGGTTTTATTCCGTTCCTAATGAAAAAGAGACAAGAAAATTAGGCTGGTTTGTTGTTCTCCTTTTTGTGGTAGGAGCGCCGTTAATAATGCTTCCGGCATTCGTAGCGCCAAATTTTATTACGCTTAATCCGGGTCAAGACGGTATGGTTTATGCCATGATAGCGGTTAAACTGTTACCCACCGGCTTGATTGGTTTGGTTATTGCCGCCATGTTTGCCGCGACGATGTCTATGTTAAGCAGCGATTATAATGTGGCCGCCAACGTTTTGACAAATGATGTTTATCTTAGGATTTTTAGAAAGAATGCCTCACAAAAAGAGTTGGTTACGGTTGGCCGAATAACGACCATTATTGTAGGGTTACTGAGTTTGGGGCTCGCCTTTTTCATGCTTAACTTAGGCGGTGAAGGGCTCTTTCGGGGAATGATGAAACTTTTCGGGCTTTTTACAGCTCCAGTTGCTATTCCTATGATTTTTGGGTTGTTATCGCCTAAATTTACAAAAAATGGAGCAATGGCTTCATTTCTTGTGAGCTTTTCAGCGGGAATAATAATTTTCTTTGTTGTCCCTGATACGTTGTATATAGGAGATTATGGTATAAAGCAGGAAGTAATATTGAATCTTGGAACTATGATTATTGCTATTATTGGTATCTATTTGGGTAGTAAATATATGCCGTCCACAGAAGAAGAAAAAAATAAAATAGCTGAATTCATGAAGCGTCTTAAAACGCCTATCGGGCAAATGGGTGGCGATGTATTAACGAAAGAAGAGTCCGGTACGACGGAGATGTCTCCTTTTAGAGTAGTATCCGTATCGGTGGCTTTTATAGGTCTCTTATTGTTGAATATTTTATTCTTTGTACCTCACAGTACGGCTTTTTATGTGAATATGGTTCTTGGAATTTTACTAATCATATTCGGGATAATTGGATATATTAAAACGGGAAAAGAGAAAATAGCCGAAGAAAAATAGATTATTTTCGTGTCCGAAAGGTAATAATAAATTAATATAGCATTTGTCGAAATGCGAGGAGCGTTAGCGATGAAGCAATCTTTTGAAAAAGAGGCATGATGTATCCACTATGTTGATTGACGCGTTGGAATAATCGTATGTTGCTAAAAAGTCAACTTTTTGTTCGTACGTAATATTTTGATTAATGTTAGTTCCTTTAATAATCGGGATGTTTTGTAATAATCAAATAAATGATTTGTCGTTTGTAAATAGTGAAATTTTGAAAAAATATATTGAAGGGTTATGGAAATGGGGAGTAAAAAATTTGGTTTTGGTATAGTTGGGACAGGAACTATATCGTCTTTTCATATTAGAGCATTGCAATCTATGGATGATGCGGAAGTTATTACGGTATGCGATATTAAGGAGGAAAATGCCAAAAAAACAGCGCAGGAATTTAATGTCAATTGGACAACGGATTATGATGAAATGCTAAAAGATGAACGTATTGATATTGTGAATGTAACGGTTCCATCAGGATTGCACGCCGATTTGGGAATAAAAGCGGCTTTAGCCGGCAAGCATGTTATTGTTGAAAAACCTATTGATATTCATTTGGAAAAAGCCAATGCCTTAATAGACACTTGTGAAGAAAACAATGTTACGCTTGGAGTAATCAGCCAATTACGTTATTATGATTCGGTCTTAGAAATGTATGACATTATTAATTCCGGTAAATTAGGACGGATTATTCAAGGCAATGCCTATGTAAAATGGTATCGCTCCCCCGAATATTATCGTTCCGGACAATGGCGCGGTACAAAAGCGTTGGACGGCGGCGGTGCATTTATGAATCAAGGGGTGCATTTTGTCGATCTGTTGCTTTCCGTTATGGGAACGGTTAAGACGGTTACAGCGAAGGTGAAAACAGCCGCCAGGGATATTGAAGTAGAAGATTCGGGCGTAGCTATGTTGGAGTTTGAATCGGGCGCGCTTGGGGTTATTCAAGCTACAACGGCAGTCTATCCGGGGCTTCCCGCTCAGATTGAAATTTTAGGGACTAAAGGGACATTAATCTTTGAAGGTGAAGATATCAAATATATGGAAATTGAAGGGGAAGAACCCTATAGCAAAGAGGATAGTAAAAAAGATGGCGCATCCGATCCCTTGGATATTGAGGTCATGCCTTATGTACGTGAGTTTACAGATATCATTAATGCGATTAAAGAAAAAAGGGAACCGAAAGTAAGTGGTCGGGAAGCTCGTAAAGCGTTGGAATTGATTCTTGCTATTTATAAATCATCCGAGCTTAATAAAACAATAGAATTACCTTTGAAAGTGTAGAGAAGTTCTATTGTTCAAATTTTGTAAGTCTTCAAAAAAGTAAAAGAGTTAAACATGCAGCATTTGCTATATGAGAACGCAATCTTTACAAAAAAATCTTTTTAAAATTGTAAATCTGTGGACAAAAAGCAATACATAAATTTGTACAGGGTAAAGCTTTTATCCCGGATATGCTTGTGGAAAGCGATGTGCCGCATCGTGTGGAGGTTTTGATGCTTGAACCGCAGACTGTTATGGATAAAAACAGTTTAGAATATTCAATAATTGAAAGTAGGCATTAGAAAAAGGGAGCCTCTAATGACACCAAGGGAACGTATCCTTAAAGCGATGAACATGGAAAAGCCGGACCGCGTACCGGTTATGAGTCAATTTAGTATTGGCTTTATGAATCAACAATTAAAAGAAACAAATATAACTCCAATGGAATTATGGAATGATGCAGATAAATATGCAGAAGCCTTAATTTGGTTAATGGAACGTTTTGACTTTGACGGAATTTTAGTGAGTCTGCACGGGCATGACCCAAATTGGAAAGAAAAAGCAAAAATTGAAATAGTAGATGGTGTTGAAGTGGCAATATTCCATAATAGAAAAGAGATTTATGTTGATGACGATTTGCCTGTTGGTGAGTTTTTTGAAGATACTGTAGTTGATATTGATACTTTTGATATAAACGAAATACCTGAAGAACTCGATTATATTCCTGTATCAAAAAACTGTTATACTTATATACATAAAGATGATCCATATAAAGTATTCAAAATTCTTGATGAAAAATTAAAAGGGGAGTATTCTCTTCATGCCGAAGTTACTTCTCCCTTAGATTATCTGCTTGATTTACTTGGATACGAAAATGCCCTTGTAGCAATGATGTTTAATCCGGATAAGGTGAAAGAAATACTTGCGAAATTTACAATTGGTGTGATAAAAATGGCGGAGGGGTTGTGTGATAATGCACCTATTGACGCCGTCAAAATTTCTTCGCCATTTGCCGGAAGTGATTTTATCTCTCCCGAACATTACAGAGATTATGAATTACCATATATGTCGCAAGTTGCAGAAGCTGTTAAGAATAAAGGTAAATTTGTTTATGTTCATACCTGTGGTCATATTAATGATAGATTGGAAATGATGGCGGAATCTGGCGTTACTGGATTAGAATGTCTTGATCCCGAGCCAATTGGAAATGTTGCTTTAGATGATGCATTTGATCGAATTGGGGATCAAATCTTTATTAAAGGAAATGTTGATTCTGTTAACACATTACTTAACGGAGATGATGAAAAAATTTATAGAGATATTTCGGAAAGAATTAAAATAGGTATGCAGAATAAAGGATTTATTCTGAGTACAGCATGTTCAATTGCCCCAAAAGTAAAAAAGGAGAATGTGCAAATTCTATCTAAAATTGTTCACGAAATTGGAATATATAAAAAATAAATTGATGAATTTAAAAATTATCTCAATATCTATGTTGCACTATTATAAAATGGGAAATTAAGATAATTGTAACAAAGGGAGATATTAGATGGATGATAAGGATTGGGCTAATTTAAGCAAATATATAGAGGAAAATCGGGAAATATTACAAAAACCCTTGGAAGATAATAGAATAATTTTTTTCGGCGACTCCATAACGGAGCAATGGAAGGAAATTATGCCGGAGTATTTTTCCGAGCATAAATATGTAAACAGGGGTATTGGCGGGCAAACTACGCCTCAGATGCTGATAAGATTTCGTCAGGATGTTGTAAAGTTAAATCCCTCTCTCGTAATTATATTGGCCGGTACTAATGATATTGCGGGTAATACGGGGCCGTCCAGCTTGGAAATGATAATGGATAATATAATGTCGATGGTAGAGATTTCCACTGCTAATGGCATCAAGGTAATATTGTCATCCGTACTTCCCGCTTACGATTATTTCTGGGCGCCCGGCTTGCAACCGGCGGATAAAATTTTTGAACTGAATAGATTGATAAAGTCGTATGCAGATAAAAAGGCAATAGAATATCTCGATTACTATTCAAAATTGGTGGATGAAAAAAAAGGTTTGGTTGAATCATTCACGATTGATGGCGTTCATCTCAATGAAAAAGGATATAAAATAATGATTCCCATTGCGCAAGAGGGTATATCTAAAGCCTTAAAGAGCTGAAATGGTTTGATAGGCTTATTTTTCCGTCCTTTTGCTTGTAACCTACGGAATGAAAATGAATAATTTTAAAAATATAACTAAATAAAAGGCAGTAAAAATGTTAAATAGAAATTATAGCTTGCAAAATATTGATCCCGATAAGCAACTTTATGGTATCGATTTTACTTTTGATTCTTTCAATGGAATGCCATATCGTATTTTAGGAAATAGCGGTTTGCGCGTTTCAATCATTGGTTTGGGGACTTGGAAATTTGGATTTCCCGAGACGGGCGACGGAGCACGGGTAAATGAAAAAACAGCTTTTGCCATTATGGATAAAGCGATGGAAGAGGGCGTAACTTTTTGGGATACGGCGAATAGATACAATAATGCCAGCGGGAATTCCGAGCGCGTAATAGGGCGGTGGTTTAAAGAGAATCAAAACCTGCGACGTTCCGTGGTATTGGCTACAAAACTATTCGGGGCAACGGAAGGGAAAACGCCTAATCATTGCAGGCTTTCCCGTTCAAATATTCTTGAATCGGTTTATGCCTCTTTAGAAAGATTGCAAACCGATTATATTGATGTTTTATATTTTCATTCTTTTGACGATACAACGCCGGTGGAAGAGAGCTTGTTGGCGGTGGAAGATTTAATTTCACAGGATTTGGTTCGTTATTTCGGCGTTTCCAATTTTTCACTTGATAATTTAAAAGAGTACGCAAAATATTCTCCCGAGTTTAAAAGATCCAAAGTGCAAGTTGTGCAAAATAGATATGATATCTTATATAAAGAATCGGAAGAAGCTGAAGGCGCCCTGGATTATTGCGTTCAAAATAATATATCCTTTGTCCCCTGGGGCCCGTTGCGTCAGGGATTATTAACGGAACGATATTTGGATAAAAACAAGGTGGGAAAAGGCGACAGGCTTTTTGATGAAAATGTTTTAAATGACGAGCTGACGCCTGATGTTGCAAAACAATTGCAAAAACTGGCAGATATTGCTCATAAATATGATATGACGCTTCAGATGCAAACTTTAGCCTATATGTTAACCCTTCCCGCTATGGGTTCTATGATAGCCGCCAGTTCTACTGTGGAACAGTTGCAGGAGAATGCCAAGGCCGGTAAGATAGAGCTAAATGATAAACAAATAGCTGAAATACGCGAAGTAATTTAATTGTAATCTGCCATAGGCTGTTTAAAAAATGTTTTTATATGGCCGATTGTCGTAATTAATTGTATCCATTGAAATAACGCGGTATTAATATTGGACTATTTGATACGGAAATAGTTCGTAAAGATTGCTCACCGGAACAGATTGATCGCTAAGATCGGTAATTCCCCCATTAGCCATAGTCGCTAATGGCTAATTTATTATCTTTGGGGAGAATTATCGAACGGAATGGAAAAATAGCGATTATTTTTAATGATGTTTTTTTGATATTAACTCTATCGACGGAGTACTATTGTGAAATTTAGAAGAGTTGGTTTATCGTTATTTATGTTTTGCGCTATCGCCGTTAATTTTGGTTGGGCGCAGAACGGTGATGAAATAGTTGAAAAACTTAAATCGATGGCCATAATCGAGCAAAAAGTTATGGTGCCGATGCGGGACGGAGTGAAACTTTCGACGGATATATATCGCCCGAAAACGGATAAGCCTGTGCCTGTAATATTCATACGGACGCCATATAATACGAATGCCTGGCGTGGAGGCGAGTTCTCGGCGGAAAGATATATAGAAGCCTACGAAGGTGTTAAGAGAGGTTATGCCTATGTTATTCAAAGTGAGCGGGGGAAATTCTTTTCGGAAGGGAAATGGGAAATTCTCGGCCCCCCGCTTACCGACGGACAAGATGCCATAACCTGGTTGTCCAAGCAGCCTTGGTCCAATGGGAAAGTAGGTCTGTTGGGTTGCTCATCCTCCGCAGAATGGCAATTGGCTGTTGCGGCAGAAGGAAATTCCGCTCTTTCGGCCATTGTGCCGATGAGTTATGGGGCTGGTGTGGGACGCGTTGATAATTGGTATGAACAAGGAAATTGGTATCGCGGCGGCGTCGTTCAGTTATTTTATGCCCGTTGGTTGTTTTATAATGAAAATGATATTGCCAAACCGGAGTTCCATTGGGAAGTATCACGCCATGACCTAGTGCGTTTGTCGCGATTTTTCGATTTTGCGCCTCGATTTAGCGAAATTGATTGGACTAAGGCATATAGGCATTTACCTATAATGGATATTATCAAGTCTGAAAACGGCCCTGTTGGTATATATGAGGATTTGATACGTCGTAAACCCAATGATCCTGCTTGGTATACAGGCGGGTTGTATCATGACGATATGCCGTTCAATACGCCGGGATTGTGGTTTGTTACCTGGTATGATTTATCTACCGGACCTAATATTGCCGTATTTAATCATATTCGTAAAACGGCTAAACCCGAGATAGCCGATAAACAATATCTTGTTATAGCGCCTACATTGCATTGCAGATATCAATTGGCAAAAAAGGAAACGATTGTCGGCGAACGGAATATCGGCGATGCCAGACTGGATTATGACGCTTTAATTTACGGGTGGTTTGATTATTGGTTGAAAGGGAATAAAAACGGAATTTTGAAAAAATTGCCGCGCGTACAATATTATACGATGGGAGCGAATAAATGGCAAACATCGGAAACCTGGCCGCCTGAAAACGTTAAAATGGTGAGTTATTATTTAGATAGTAAGGGCAAAGCTAATAGTTTAAATGGAGTCGGCTATTTAACTAAGACGATTCCGGATAAAGATTATTCCGATGACTTTGTTTACGATCCGGAAGACCCTGTGCCTTCGTATGGAGGAAATATTTGTTGTATGGGCGGGGTTGTTGAAGGGGGTGCTTGGGATCAGAGGAAAAATGAAATGCGTAATGATATTCTCGTCTATACATCGGATGTCCTTAAAAATGGTATTGAAGTGAGCGGAACGATAGAACCCGTTATTTACATTTCCTCTGATGTTAAAGATACGGATATTACGGTAAAATTGATTGATGTCTATCCTGACGGCAGAGCCTTCAACCTTGATGAAACCATACAGCGCGTTCGTTATCGTGAAGGCTATGAAAAAGAAGTGTTTATGGAAAAGGGGAAAGTTTATAAAGTACCAATCAGTCCCATGTCAACCAGCAACTTTTTTGCTAAAGGCCATCGCATTCGTATTGAAGTGTCCAGCAGTAATTTCCCGAGATTTGCGCGTAATTTGAATACGGGAGGTAATAATTATGATGAAAAGGAATGGATTGTGGCTCATAATCGTATTCATCATTCCAAAAAATATCCGTCGCATATAAAGTTGCCGGTTGTAACGCGTTAATATTTATATTAGGAGGAAAAATGCAGGTTAAGACAATGAGATTACGCATTAAAAAGTTCAAAATATCTGTCTTTTTAGTTCTCTTTTTACTATATGGCTGTTCAAACGAAAATAATAATAAGGTAGCAACTCCGTTTTCTTCCTTTATTTTAACCGTAGCGAGGGATGGCAGTGGCGATTTTAATTGCGATGGCAAAGACGATGAAGTACAGATCAATCAAGCTATAGACTCACTTGTTCATAAGGGCGGAGGAACCCTGCATATTAAGGCCGGCCAATATGAGATAAGCAGTAATATAATAATCAATGGCGATAGTATTTTGATAAAGGGTGATGGTTGGGATGCTAATGATAATAGTAAAGGAACTTTTATTGTTTTAAAGGAGATGTCTCCGGACACCGTTGATATGCTAAGCGGAAGCGGCTTTAAAAATGTGGTTATTAAAAAAATTAAAATGAGCGCTCAACGCTGGAATCAAAAAACGCCCATTAGACCGCTATACGATCACTGGTACTTTATAATGAGATTTTCAAAAGTTAATCATGTAACGATTGACAGTATGTGGATGGGCGACAATTATATGGATATTATTAATCTTGTTGAATCTGAGCATGTAACAATGAAAAACAGTTATTTTATTTATGCAGGGCATTCAAGTTGTTATGCTATTAAATCACAATATATATCTATGATAAATAATTATTTTGAATTACGCGCTAATTCCGGTTTTAGAACGGATAACGGCAATCATTTTTTATTTGAGAACAATGTCGTTACTTGTTATAAGGATAAAGGGGCGGATTTTGGTATTGAAACTATTCAGCGCAACGATACGCCTGCGTTAACGGATTTTATCATTCGTAATAATAAGTTCTATAATATTCAAGGCGCTGCAATTGTTCTTACAGCCGGTGAAAAGGCTTATGCTCCCCATGGCGTAGTTATTAAAAATAATATAATTTATCATTGCGGCGTTGTTTCACGTATGAAAGAGATCGGCGGCATTTTATTAACCAATATTAATAATGCCGTCATAGAAAATAATACGATATTTAATAATCGTGAAAACGGGATTTGGTTTGGAAGCGATTGGTATTATGATGTGAAAAGCCCCATAAAAGCGACGGTGAAAAACAATATTATTGGAAATAATACAAAATATGGTATCGTTACATCTCTTTTGGATACGCTTATCGGCGGTTATAACGATGTTTGGGGGAATGTGAAAGGAAATTATAAAGGATGTAGGCCGCTTAAAAAGGATATCTCTGTTGGCCCTGCCTTTGTTTCCGCTCCCATTCGAAAAACGTGGGAGCTCGGTAAAACCGGATTAACGGTGGATTTGCATTTACGCAGTAAAATGGGGCGTTGGGATAAAGGCCGTTGGAAAAATGATGCGGAGAGTAGTCCTTGTATTGATGCAGGCGATCCTACTTCCGATTACACGTTTGAACCGCAGCCCAATGGAAACAGAATAAATATGGGAGGATACGGGAATACGTTTGAAGCTTCTAAGTCAAAGTAAGAATTATAAAGATCGAAACGTCTAAAGTAAAAATTGGAGGTAATTTAATTTTTGGATAATATTTAATGAGCTAAAACGAAAAAATCCTAATCAAGCAGACTTTTTTATTTCGTATATTTGCTATACACCACGAAAAGCGCGAGCATATCGATAAACACAATTGAGATAAAGCTCTGCGCCATTCATGGAGAAGGTAGAATTATACCCTGCTCGGTAATGATTATTATGCTTCTATGGTGATTATAGAACATTCCGGTCTTTCAGGGCAATGATAATTATAATTAGATCTATAGCGTTGTTGTATGCACTCCCCTTAATGAGCATATAGTAGATGGAACGAGCAATGAATTTTAGAAAATCATTATATTTAACAATTGCCATACTATTGGTTATATTATTAACGAGCGGCTGCGATGATAATGGCGATAGCGGCGCTAATTTTGAAACATTTGGCGTTGCATATCATCCTACCGGAGACAGAATAGTGGTTTGATTGAGTATTTCCGAATTGTAAAGCGCAAAGATTATATTGTGCATAAGGCTAAAGAATTGTCCGCTTTTTTAAAAAATGCTAAAATGGGAGATATATTCGGCGATGGAAGACGAGATGAAAAGCCGGCATATTTGGTAAAAATCAATGATTTTTATATGAGCAAATATGAAGTTACTCAAAAAGAATATAAGGATATAATGGGCGATAAAGCCGTTCCTTCGGAAAGAAAAGGCGATTATCTGCCTGTCGAAAGTTTACGTTGGATTGATGCCATAGAATTTTGCAATAAAAAAAGTAAAATGGAAGGCATGGAAGCGTGTTATACTTATGACAACGTGGCGGGAAGTCAGGCAAAAGAGGCGTATGGCGTAGATAATACAAAATGTGATTTTATTGCAAGCGGGTATCGCTTACAGACGGAAGCCGAATGGGAGTATGTAGCACGAGAAGAGGGTAAAAGAATCCGCTTCGGAAACGCTAAAAACAGTGCCGATTCTTCTAAGACTAACTTTTTATCGCTGTCTGAATATAAAAAAGAGTATTCAGTAACAGGCAATTATCGTGCAAGAATTGTAGAGGTCGGCAGCTTTAAACCCAATACGCTTGGATTGTATAATATGAGCGGTAATGTGTGGGAATGGCGTCGGGACACGTATAAAAATGATTATTTAAGAAAAGTCCCAAAGATAATCCCAAAGGGTCAAAAAACAGTATCGAACGTGTTTTACGCGGCGGGTCGGCGGGAAGCGCTCCGCAAATGATACGAAACGGATATCGCTATCATCTAAATGCTTGGTATAGCGATGGAACGCTTGGTTTTAGATATGTGCGCAATAATTAGATTAATCTATTGAAGACACAGATAGTTATTTGTGTAAATAGTTAAAAATACGGAGTTATTATGAAAATTAAATTTTTCCTTTTTATTAGTTTATCGGTAATGCTTTTTTTTAATATCGTTTTGTGTGCCGAGCAGATTAAAATCAAGTTTAACAATCAACGGCATAGCTTCTATAGAAATGAAGAGATTACTTTTATCGCTACGGTGACAAATACGACAAAGTCCCAACTTAATAAACTTCACATAATGGCTGCAATACATCCCACACAGCCTTTTATAACCAAAAAGCCCGATTTTTCCGGTTATACTTATACCGCTAAGTCATTAACGCCGCTTCCTTCCGTAATGGAAACAATCAATCTTAAAAAAGGCGAGGATTACTCGATTAAGTTTCCATTAAAATCGTCGTTACTAAAAGAAGGTGAATATTATCTTGAGATTATTGTCAAAGTAAAAAAGAGTATAATTAAAAGCCGTTATGATATTTATATATCACAGCGACCAATCGCTCAGAGATTTCCCGTGTTTTTGTGGGGTAATAATGCCCATTTAATGGATTGGGCAGTTAAACATGGATTTAATGAGATGCAAATTGGAGATATAGAATGGCCGCTGACAGAGGTTGATTCCACCGTGTCAATTTATAAACGACTTTTTGAAGAAGGTATTAAGAAAAAAGTTGATGTCGGTATGTATTTTTGGACGTTTAATCCGAAACGTTATAAAGATCATCCAGAAGTAAATGCTACCCATCGTAAAACTATGGGCAAACAAAAAATTGATGGTATGTGGACTGAGGAAATTTGTCTAAGAGAACCTTATGTTATTACTTATAGCGAAAAAATAACAGAATCGGCAATGAACCTTTTTAAAAAATATCCATCTTTAAGCGATGTACTAATTAATTCCGAGTATATCGCCATACCCTGTTTTTCCGATAATTGCGTAAATTTAATGAAAAAAGAGACGGGCTTGGATTTGTATGATTATAATGTTAATCCTTTAAAGCCGCCAAAAACAGAAGCGGAAGTTAAGGAATTAAAATTACCTGAAAAATTTTTAAAAACAATTCCTGTAAATGGTATAATTGAAAATGATAATCCATTTTATAAATATTATATGTGGTGGTGGAAAAAAGGTCTTGGCGATGTTCCGCTTAATAAGAAAATTGCTAAGGTAATAAATGACATAAGACCGGATGTAATGACCTGGAATGATCCCCTGCGTTTGGCTCCCGTTTATGGCCGCAAAGAGGGGCTGGAAGGTATCAGTACGTGGATTTATACTCATCCCGATCCTAAATATATGGGTTATATCGAGTTAATGATTACCGAAGCAAAACCAAAGCATAAAAAAATCATACCGAGCGTTACATTATGGGAATATCAAAACTGGTTAGCGCCGACCGATAGCGGCACGGTAATGATACCGGTCGATATTTTTAGAGAAAATAATTGGCTTGCTCTATCATATAGGCCTGATGCGCTTTTAAATTATATTCCCAGTCCGTTACTGCCGACAGAAGATATTGATTCGTTTCATCGGAATGTAGGAGTTTTTGAAGCAATGAAATCGCTTTCCGATAATGTTTACAAACCGTACGGGGCGTTTATTTTAAAAATGAAACGAACTCCGCGTAAGGTTGCCATGCTTATTTCCGCCGCTTCCGTCTTATACGGCAAGCTTGATCGAGGAGAATGGCCGAATAAATCTATATTTCCTTTTTATTCTTTGTTAATGATGGCGCATATCCCAACCGATGTCATATTTGATGAAACGATTACTGAATACGGATTGGACGATTATGATGTGTTAATTTTACATCAGGCAGAAGTGTTAACGCAATCTGTCTATAATAAAATTATGGAATTTAAAAAACGCGGCGGTATTGTCATTGCCGATAAATATTTAGGCGCTGATATCCCTGTTGATCATATAATAAAATTTAATCTTGATCACCGCAAAAAGCAGCTTGCCGATTTGACGGTGAAAGGGGAAGGGGTAACGGCTGATGAAGATCGGGTGTTGATGACAAAATACAGCAAAGAGATTCGTGATAATATAGGGAATAAAATTAGCCGATATATTGATTCACCATCTTCGGAAGTGGTTTTTAATGTTTTAGAGAACGGACCGGTAAAATATATTTTTATGGTAAATGATAAGAGAACCTATGGCGGACGTTTTGCCCGTTGGCAAACGATGCATACCAAAGGGGTAGAACAGACGGTTGAGGCGAGATTAAACTATAATGAAAAAAAAGCGCCGGTAGTTTATGATGTAAGGAAACATTCAATCGTTCCGTTACGGTATGAAAACGGAGTTTATAAATTTAGCAGAATATTAGGGCCTGCCGACGGAACCATATTATCGGTCTATCCGGCGGAAATTTCCAAGGTAGAGATAGAAGTACCCGCAGCGATTAAACGCGGCCAAAAAGGAACAATTACCATATCTGTAAAAGATATTAACGGGGATTGTTACGGAACGCAGCCTTTGTATATTCGCGTTACGGCGCTTGGCGATTTTGAAACAGGCTACAGCGGTTATTACGCCACGGACAAGGGGCAATTCAGCTTGGATATTGTTCCGGCTTTAAATGATTTGGCGGGAACTTGGAAAATAAAAGTTACCGATTTAACTTCGGGATTAAATAGGGCTAAAGATTTTAAAGTGGAATAAAATTTTGTTTTTTCCTATAACGGCTACTATGTGGAATAAAAAGTTTAACATCATTTCAAACATCTCTGTGTATTTATTGTTTTTAAAGAAGATAATCTCTCAATAAATGAAAACATGATTCATATAAAGCTGTTTTTTTAGATATATTCGATAATAACATTACATATTGATAAAATTTAGATCCCGATTATTTGCAAATAGGTCATATATGTAGTAAATTAAAAATGAAAAGAAATAAAAAGAAATGAAAAGAAACACATAATGGCGTAAGATTGGGCAAATATCAAAAGCTTGTAAATGGATTAATAGGTTCAAATAATATAAACAAGATGAAATGTATCACTATTTGCAAAAAATAAGGGATTTAATATGAGTAAGAAGATTTTGGTTTTAGCTACAAGTTTTTTGGATGATTTGTTTACTCATCCGCAAGAAGAAGGACAAGCGAAAGAAATGTTAGAATTGTTTGTTAATAATTCGACAGAAGATATAGTTATAGAATATCGTGTTGACAGGGACCCGAATCTTCCTTTAAGCCCGGAAGAGTTAAAAGATGTTGTTGCCATTATTGCAGATTTGGAGGTTTATGATAAACCGCTTTTGGATAAAGTGGGTATAAAAAACGGGGGAGATTTAAGGTTGATATCACGTTATGGTATTGGCTATAGTTCTATTGATTTAAAGGCTGCTACGGAAAACGGCGTTATCATAACCAATGCTCCCGGCTGCAATGCCATGCCCACAGCGGAGTGGGCTCAATCAACTATCATGGCGGTAGCGGGTAGAAGAATTTTACAGTATAAAACAGCAAGTATAGGGAAACCAAAAGACGGACCGTCTCGTTTGGATGTCAGCGGTAAAACGTTAGGCGTAATCGGTACGGGAACAATTGGTAGAAATGTAGTGAAATTAATGAACGGTTTTGATATGAAGGTATTAGCCTATGATTTGTACCCGAATAAAGAATGGGCGGATCGAAATAGAGTTCAGTACGTTTCATTGGAAGAAATTTACTCACAAGCCGATTTTATAACGCTTCATGCCTCGGCAAGCGAGCAGATCATTGGTGAAAAAGAGTTGAACATGATGCGCCCGGCTACCGCTCTTATTAATTGCGCTCGCGGTATTTTGGTTGATAATAGAGCCGCATGGAAGGCTGTAAAGGAAGGGCGTATTTGGGGGTATGGTTTGGACGAAGTCTGGTTGGAAAAGGATTTGCCTTTGGACGGGTTAAATATTATTGTAAGTTCGCATGTAGGTTCGGATACGGATATGGGAAAAATAGGTATGCAGATAATGTCGGTTGAAGCTGTGCTCGATTTTATGCAAAAACGTTTTCCGAAATATGTTGTGAATAAAGAAGTTTTAGAAAAAATAGAGCTGTAATTTTATTTATTAGGAAGGAGATATTAGATGAGT
>CAYRJN010000065.1:4977-18437 GCA_964424545.1 uncultured Calditrichaceae bacterium | reverse complement strand
CCCACACGACAAAGCTATATTCTTTGGCATAAAACTAAAAAAACGCTATAATACGTTGTTATGCTTCTCTCGAAACAACGCTGTAAACCGTCGGAATGATAACCAACGTTAATAACGTTGAGGTAATCAAACCGACGATTACGGTAATAGCCATCGGCGCACGAATTTCAGCGCCGTCGCCCATACCGACGGCCATGGGTAGCAACCCGAGAACGGTCGTCGCCGTTGTCATCAAAATCGGACGCAGACGCACTTTTCCTGCTTCAAGGATTGCTTCCGTTTTTTTCAATCCGCTACGTCTCAAATGGTTAATATAATCCACCAAAACAATGGCGTTGTTTACCACGATACCCGCCAGCATAATAATTCCAAGAAAAACAACGATACTTAACGGTATTCGGAGAATATAGAGCGCCAGAATAACGCCGATCAGGGCAAAGGGAATAGTAAAAATAATCACCAAAGGATGAATTATCGATTCAAACTGAGAGGCCATTACGATATAAACAAGAAATATGGCCAAAGCGAGCGCCAGCGTTAAACTATTCAAAGATGTTTCCATTTCTTTATTCTGACCGGCCAGCTCATAAGTAAAACCGTCGGGTAAATCCATATTTAGCAGATTAGCATAAATGGTTTCGTTAATATTTTTCAAATCGTATCCGGGCGCGATGTTGGCGCTGATAACCGCCGTACGCTGCTGGTTAATCCTGCGAATTTCCGAAGGCCCTTCATTAACGCGAATATCGGCCACCACTTCAAGGGGAATAGGAATTTTTTGTCCCGGATTAACCACAATACGTCGCAACTGATCGATACTCTCTTTATCAGCCTCACGCAGACGCACTAAAATATCAATACGCCGGTCTTCTTCTTTGAACTCCGTTGCCACGTCGCCGCGTATTTTATTACGCACGATAGAAGCCACTTCGCGCACATTTAGGTTATAACGCGCCAGCAAATTTCGATTATAATAAATTTGGACCTCCGGATTTCCCCTCTGGATATTGGATTTGGCATCCACTACTCCGGGGATATCTTCCATTTTCTTTTCGATCCGTGCACTGTATTTTTGCAAATCGACCAAATTAAAACCCTGCAAATGAACTTCTATGGGCGTTTTAAAACTAAAAAGCGTCGGATGGGATATTTTAACATTCATCCCCGGATAACGTTTTAACATATCACGAATTTCGGAAATAGCTTTTTCCTCGGCATATTGAAAATTGCTGTTAGCCTTTAAACGCACCGTTATTTTTGCCGTATGTTCGCCCATTTCCGAATCGGAGGTGGCGCTTTTATCCGTACCGGCTACGGAAGCGACATTAGATACAAATTGTATTGCCTGTATTTTATCGAGAATAGGCATGATGCGCGCATCCGTATCCTCCACCGGCGTTCCCACGGGAAAAGTAATTTCTACAAAAAACTCTCCTTGATGCACTTCGGGAATCAATTCGCTGCCCACGCGCGGCATAACGACAAAAACGGAAAATAAAAACAAAACCACAACGCCGCCAATCAGACTGTATTTATATTCTAACGATTTTTTAAGCATAAGAGGATAGTACTTTTCCAATTTTCCATATAAATAATTAAACCCATCCAAAAACAAACCAACCGGATAAGCAAACAATAGTTTTCCCAATAAGAAAAGAGAGTTGAGTATTAATCCGTTAATCACAATCGTTAAATGAACAAAGCGAAAAGCGAACTCGAACATATTATGGATAAGATATTTGACAACGGCAAGAAAAATCTGAATTATACTTAACAAAGAAAAAATAATCTTTTTTACCATTCCATAGGCAATAAAATCGTTTATGATATGTTTAAAATCATTATGTAAATTTGGAGTGGAATTAAAAACAAGATATTGCGGCCAGATAGCGTTTACAAATTTAACGGAACGATGTTTATCTGAATCGGCAAAGGATAGAATTTTAGACGCCGGCAGGAAATCGATTTTAAAGAGTTTTAAAATCGGGGATAAAAGACACATCGTATTTAAGGCGATCAATACGATTTGTTTAAAGGCGGAAAAAAGAAAAGCGTAAAGGGCTTTACCCGTTTTAAATAGGCTCTCTTTAATCACATAGTATATTTCTTTAAACCAAGCAATCATTTTTTCCGGCAAAGATGTCTCTTTAAGAATGTTTACCTTTCCGCTTTTAAAATTCAGAATATAATCTCTCGGCAGCGTTGCCATATCCATGCCTTTAACAATAGCGTCGCTTTGACGCGAAGAGAGCATAGGAATTAAAAACAGAGCAACACCGAGAGAAGCTAATAAAGAAAAAACGACCGTTAATGCCATATCCCCGAAAATCTGACCGGCAACGCCCTCTACAAATACGATAGGAAAAAATACGGCTATGGTCGTCAAAGTTGAAGCCGTAACGGCGCCTCCCACTTCCTGAACGCCGCGAATCGTAGCGTCGATAAGATTATCGCCTTCTTCCCTGCATCGGGCGATACTCTCCAATACGACTATGGAGTTATCCACCAGCATACCAATGCCCAGAGCCAGTCCTCCGAGAGACATTATATTGAGCGATACGTCAAATATCTTCATAGGCGCAAAAGTGGCCACAATGGAGATTGGTATGGCCAGGCCGATAATAAGCGTAGGTCCGAGACTTCGCAGAAAGATAAACAAAACCAAAATGGCCAGCAGGCCGCCCTGTACCGCAGTTTTTTTCACTTCGTCAATGGAATTTTTAATAAAAACGGATTGATCGGATAAGGTTGTGATATGAATACCTTGCGGTAAAATGTTCGCCAAAAAATTGGTCATGGCTTTCTCGCGCATGCCGGCAAAGCGTCCTCCCCTTTTGCCCTTTTTATCCCCTGCGTTATCCTGATTTCTTTTATTCCGATCCTTATTTTTCATCGAAGCCACAAAAGCCTGTTGTTCCGGCGTACCGTATATTTTATTTTTAATGCGTTCTGCAACGGCTACGATATTGGCGTCCGCTTCTTTATAAATTTCGATCTCTACGCTCTCTTTTCCGGCGATGCGCGTTATAATCTGTCGCTCTTTATGCGTACGATATACATGACCGATGTCTTTAACCTTTACATCCGCGCCGTCCCAAGAGCCGATTACCACATCTTCAATCTCTTTAACGCTTTTAAATTCATTTAAGGTGCGCACGAGATATTCGGTCTTGCCTTCCTTTAAATTTCCTCCGGCAAGATTAACATTTTCTTCCATTAAACGGTTTTTCACCGTTTGTATATCCATACCGATTAAAGTGAGCTTTTGCTCATCCAATTCAACGCGGATTTCTTCTTCCAGACCGCCTTTCACCTTAACCGCCGCCACGCCGTCCACCGTTTCCAAAATACGTTTGATATTCTCTTCGGCAAGATAACGCAAATAGGTCAAGGGACGATCGCCATATAATCCCAGACGAATAATGGGGTCTAACGTCGGATCAAATCTTAAAATGATGGGACGTTTTACTTCTTTGGGTAAAAATACTTGATCGAGCTTTTCGCGAACATCGGCAATAGCTTTATCCATATCCGTATCCCAGGTAAATTCCAGCACCACGTCGGATTGTTCCGCTTTTGAGATAGAACTGATGGTTACCAGATTATCCACAACGCCAAGCGCTTGTTCTATCGGACGCGAAATAGTAGTTTCAATCTCTTCCGGCGCCGTTCCGGGGTATTCCGTCCTCACCGTCAAGCTGGGATAGGTCATATCCGGCATTAAATTGAGAGGCAGTTGTTTGTATGAAATATAACCGAAAACAACCACGCCGATTACAATCATTAATATGGTAACGGGGCGTTCTGTGGTAAAACGAAAAAAGCTGCTCTTAGCTCCCATTAAATCCGATTTGGTCAATTTTTTACCCCCCCTGTATTGGAGGCAATAACTACGCCGCGGTCAAAAACGATATTGACCCTTGTTTTATCTTTCATTCCCGCCTGTCCGACAATAATTATTTTATCACCCTCGTTAATGCCGTTTAAAGCTTCAATTTTATCGGCGTCTTCATATCCCGCATTTAGCTGAATTTTATGGGCGACGCTGTCGCGAACAACATAAACATTCATATACTGATTTTCATAAACCACGGCGGCTTTTGGAATCAATAAAACATTCTTATGGGTATCGGTAATAATATGGGCATTCACAAACATTCCCGGTCGCAATAATTGATTCTCGTTTTTAACGCCCAGCGTAACTTTAAAGGTGCCGCTTTGCGGATCAACCACGGGGCTGATGCGTTTTATCCATGCAGGAAAAGGTTTACTACGTATGTTTTCGGAAAATATATAGGCTTGTTGTCCTACTTTTAGCTGATTGATGTTTTTTTCGGGAACATAGACAACGGCGATTACTTCTTGATTATTCACTACGGAAAAGAGTTTATCCGACGGTTGAATTCGTTTACCGATTTTAGCCAACCGCTCGCCTACCCTGCCGTTTATGGGAGAACGAACTTTCATAAAATCAAGATTCAGTTTGGCTTCATCCCACTTGATACGCATGGCATCCAATGTATATTTGGCGTCGTCATACTCTTCATCGCTCAACAGTTTCTTTTCATGCATTTTTTTCAAACGTTCATATTTAGCTAACTGTTTTCTATACTCTACCGCAGCAGCTTGTTCGGCCAAAGCGTATTGTTCCGGCTCGAGAGAGAGTAAGACTTCGCCTTTCTTGACATAGTCGCCCTCTTCTTTGTAAATTTTTTCTACAATACCCTGCACACGCGCGTAAACATCGGCCATTATTTCGGTTTCGATATTTGAGCTTAATAAAATGTAGTTTGAAATATCGCCGCGCGCCGCTTCTACCACTTCGACGGGCACCGTTTTTTCAGCTTCTTTTCTATCGCCTTTTTCAAGGCTGTCGCGGCTTGTGGCGGAAGAGTCTTCCTTGTCGATTCTACCACGCGCATCGCCGCCGCATTGCGTGAATATAAAAACGCCTATAAATGCGATAAACGGTATCAATTTTTTCTTCATTATTTCTCCTAATAAAGACGGGTTTAACAATGTTACGAACGTGTTTTTCATAAAGTTTATTCAATGAATCGTAAAAAAAACCGGAATTATTCATAACTACGATCTTTTTTTCTATTTGTTGCAATTTGTTGCTTTATTGCTCAACAACATTCGGCTCAATGGATATATGAGGTGGAGATATAAGTGATTTGATATATTATAAACATGGTTCTTTCGCATTTTGAGTGGATAATCAAAAAAGCCGCAGGTATTGTTAATGTTTTTATGATAAATTTATTGACTTTTTATGACATATAAAACATCGAGAGGCATAGCGCAATTATCATTTCGGCAGTGACGAAAATCGTGTGGACATCTTAAATTTATAACATTACAAAAAAAGGACTATTTTCGAACTATTTTGTCTTTTAGATTTTCTATCTACTTAAGCGGATTCGAAAGGACTAATGGAAAAGCCTTATGGGAAAATGTAAAAAAATTACACCATTGTCATCTCGACTGTAGTTCCGATGTTTTTTATCGGAATGGAATGAAGAAACCTTAAATATTTACGATTCCCCAAAAGCATACAATCTTAGAAATGTTTTGCCTTTAAATTTCTTCCCTAAAAGTTGAGGAAATAACAATCTTTGTTATTGATATCTCTGTTTTTTTCGATGAAATATTCTTAATGGCCTCCATCTCCTATTTCTCCTGATCCGATTTCCCTCCTCCCCATGCACACTCTCACCCTAAATTTCTTAACAAACTAAAAGTTCTCACATTGCCGTAAATCTCCGATTTGAAAAATTATTTTTGCAAAGTAACGAATTTCGTATAAATTTGTCATTCTTGAATGTAAGAATAAACATTGATATTAATCTGATAAAAAAAACGGAGAGACCGTTGCCTGAAAAAATACTTGTTACCAGCGCGTTACCCTATGCGAACGGCCCGATTCATTTGGGACACCTTGCCGGAGCTTATCTGCCGGCCGACATTTTTGTCCGCTACCAGCGTTTAAAAGGCGCCGACGTTATTTACATTTGCGGAACGGACGAACACGGCGTACCGATTACTATCCGCGCTGAAAAAGAAGGCGTAACCCCACGCGAAATCGTTGATCGATATTATAAAGATATTGCCGATAGTTTTGAAAAATTCGGTATGAGCTTTGATAATTTCAGCCGCACATCAAAACCAATTCATCATAAAACAGCGCAGGAATTTTTAGTGCATCTGTATAAAGAAGGACATCTTCGGGAAAAATCAATCGAACAGCTTTATTGCGAAAAAGACCGTATGTTTCTCGCGGATCGTTATGTGGAAGGAGTTTGCCCCCATTGCGGCGCCAAAGGAGCGCGCGGCGATCAGTGCGAAAGCTGCGGCAAATGGATTGATCAACTTACTTTAATAGAACCGAAATGTAAAATTTGCGGAAACGCTCCCGTTATAAAAAATACGTCCCATCTCTATTTAAAACTGGGCGATTTTCAGGAGCAGCTAAAAGAATGGATCAATTCTAAAGATAATTGGAAAGAAAACGTAACCAACTTTTGTAATAACTGGTTTAATGAAGGTTTAGAAGACCGCGCCGTAACCCGCGACCTCGACTGGGGAATACCAGTACCGATTAAAGGATTCGAAAATAAGGTGATGTACGTTTGGTTCGACGCTCCTATCGGTTACATCTCTTCCACAAAAGAATGGGCAATCAAACAGGGTAATGAAGATTTATGGAAAGACTACTGGCAAAACAAAGATTGTCGGCTTATTCATTTTATCGGTAAGGATAACATCGTGTTTCATGCTATTGTTTTCCCAGCCGTTTTAATGTCCGATCCGCGCTACGTGCTACCCGATAATGTACCGGCCATGGAATTTTTAAATCTCGAAGGTCATAAGCTATCCACTAGTCGCAATTACGCCGTTTGGTTGAACGATTATCTCGAAAAATTTGACGCCGATTCCCTGCGTTATGTGCTGGCCGGCAACATGCCGGAATCAAGAGACACCGATTTTTCATGGAGGGATTTTCAAGCGCGCCACAATAACGAGCTGGCCGATATTCTCGGGAATTTTATCAACCGCACCATTACTTTTACCAAAAAATATTTTGACGGCAAAGTTCCCGAATTGAAAAAAACCGACAAAACGGATGAGGATTTCTTAAAATATCTGAAAAGCGCGCCGAATAGACTTGGCGAACTGATCGAAAATTATCAATTTAAATCCTATATCCGAGAATCGATGAATCTAGCCCGCGAAGCCAACAAATATTTTAACGATAAAGAACCGTGGAAAACCCGTAAATCCGATACGGATTCCTGCGCATCAACATTACATATCTGTCTGCAAACGGTTTATAATATCTCCATCTTAATGGAACCGGTTCTCCCCTTTTCCGCGAGAGACATTTGGGACATGCTGAACGTCGCAGAAAAACACAATTGGACGGAAACGCTTTCGTTAAATTTAAAAAGCGGACACATGCTGGGCGAACCGAAAATTCTATTCGCTAAAATAGAAGATAAAACGATTGATGCGGAAATAGAACGCCTGCAGCGCACTTTGGACGCCATGAAAGCCGAACAACAAGAAATAGCCGAAGATGCGCAAGAAGAGGCCGTGATCGATATCGAACATTTTCGGCAAATAAAATTGAAAGTGGCTGAAATTAAAGAAGCCGAAGCGCTCAAAAAATCCGATAAACTGCTAAAATTAAAAGTTGATCTCGGAGGCGAACAACGTCAAATTATCGCAGGGATCGCTAAAAATTATGCTCCGCAAGATTTAATCGGTAAAAAAATTATCGTTGTCGTCAACTTAAAACCGACCAAACTGCGCGGCGAACTTTCACAAGGTATGCTGCTTGCCGCTCAAAACGACGATCATTTGAGTTTGCTTACCGTTCTCGAAGATATGCCTGCCGGCAGCGATATAAGTTAGACTATAACAAGGATCTTTTATGTACATTGATACGCATACGCACCTTGATTTCGATTCGTTTAACGAAGACCGTGAAATTGTGATTCAGCGCGCCATCGAAAATGATATTTCGGCTATAATTACAATCGGCACAAATCTTGAATCGTCCGTTGAATCGGTCAATTTATCCTCAAAATATGCGTCCGTCTTTGCAGCTGTCGGCATTCATCCCTCCGATTGCATGGAAGCGACGGATCAGGATTATGCGCGCATAGAAGAAATGGCTCAGGACGAGAAAGTCGTAGCTGTAGGCGAGATCGGTTTGGATTACTACCGCATGTATGCCCCGAAAGAAGTTCAAATTAAATCGTTCCGCCGTCAAATTCGGCTGGCAAAAAAACTGAATATGCCCCTAATTATCCATAATCGGGAAGCGCACGAAGATGTGCTACAAATTATCGAAGAAGAAGACGCCGGAGCGGTTGGAGGCGTTTTTCACTCTTTTACAGGCGATGAAAAATTTCTGGAAAGAATTTTGCTAAACAACTTTTATGTTTCTTTTACCGGTAATATTACCTTTAAAAAAAGCGACGCCGAACCGTTAATCCGCCATACCCCAGCAGAAAGGTTGTTATTGGAAACGGATAGCCCATTTCTCACCCCTACGCCTTTGCGAGGGAAACGAAACGAACCGGCTTTTTTAATTCATACGGCGGCTAAAATTGCCGAGATAAAAAATTTACAAAAGAACGAACTCGGCGAGATTACCAGCGCCAATGCAAAAATGCTTTTCGGATTGAATATTTAATCGTATTGGAATTTCAAAAATTTAATGACTTTATATTTCGATTTTGTAATTTATGCAAATCGGTGAAAACTTGAGTTAATCTGAAATAAAGACAGTACGTCTTGACGCTGATTAAATAAAAAATTATATAGTGAAATATTAAAAGCACATTTTCCGGGGATGCTATTTTGATTAATCAATTCCTACTGTTACACTTTTTGTTTCTTTCCGATCTTTCCCACAAGAATACGTCATAATTTTAAAATAGAAATTTATTACTCGGATATAGAATGAAAACAGAGTTTAGAGCGTTAAAAAGATTCGGACAGAACTTTCTGATTAATCCGTATATCAGTGAAAGAATCGTTCGCGCCTTGACAATTGAGTCTCAAGATTTTATTCTGGAAATCGGACCGGGTAAAGGAGCGCTCAGCGCGCTAATCGTTAACAAAAAACCGGCACGGTTTATTGCCGTGGAAATTGATCGTCTTCTTGCGGCAAATTTACAGAAACAATACGCCGAAAAAATGGAAATTATCAACGACGATTTTCTTAATATAGAGCTCAACCGTTACGGACAATGCCTAAAAATTGTAGGCAATATCCCATACAACATCACTACGCCCATTATTTTTAAAATGATTGAAGAGCGACAGGTCGTAAAAGAAGCGCTGATTATGATGCAGAAAGAGGTCGCCCGCCGTCTATCCGCCGATATTTCGGAAAATAAAGAGTACGGAATCTTATCGGTGTTATGCCAAACTTATGCGCACATCGATTACCTGTTTGACGTTAAACGGGGCAATTTTTTACCAACACCCAAAGTCGATTCCGCCGTTGTAAAATTTGTTTTTAAGAATACACTGGACGGTTTAAAAGATGAAAATCTGTTCAAAAAAATCGTGCGCGCAACATTTAATTATCGTCGTAAAACGTTAAAGAATAGTTTAGGTAGAATTTTTGATAAAACTATTGTATATTCTATAGATGAATTTGATTTGACAAAGCGGCCGGAAAACTTAACGCCGCAACAATTTATACAACTAAGCAATACCATATACGATAAACTGAGAAATTTGCATGATTGAGATCAACTATGAAAGCATTATACCGGATATTGAACGATTAATAAATGACCGCAACCAAGGTGCGTTGCTCAATATATTAATCGATTTGCACCCGGCGGATATCGAAGAAATATTAAATCGCCTAAAAAAAGACGATCGTAAATATTTATTCGAAATTCTGCCACCGGATCTGGCCGGCGATGTTATTCCCGAATTGGATACGCCGGTTGTGGAAGACGTATTGGATGGCGTAAGCGAAAAGAAAATTTCGCAGTTGATCGACAATATGGAATCGGACGACGCGGCCGACCTTGTAGGCGATCTGCCGGACGATGTAGCCCAAAAAGTTCTGGAACATGCTGAAGACGAAGTTTCACAGGAAGTTAAAGAGCTGCTTCACTATGATGAGGATACGGCAGGCGGTATCATGGCGCTGGAGTATCTCGCCATGCCGGAGACCGCTACCGTTAATGAAACCATTGAAAAAATCCGCGAAGCGCGCGATGATATTGACGATCTTTATAATATTTGGGTTGTCGACGATGAAAGACGGTTAATCGGAAGCGTCTCCTTAACCGATTTGGTTCTGGCTAAAGGCTATTCGACCTTACGCGAAATCATGAATGTGGATATCCATTTTGTCAAAACAGACATGGATCAGGAAGAGGTGGCTAATTTTTTTAGAAAATATGATTTGGTCAGCGCTCCGGTTGTAAATGAAAAAAAACAGATTGTGGGGCGCATTACTATTGACGACGTTATAGACGTATTGGAAGAAGAGGGCTCGGAAGATATTTCTTTTATCGCCGGCGCGCCGGACGAAGAGATCATGGAAGATTCTCCTTTTGTTCTATCCAAAGCCCGCGTTCCCTGGTTGTTAGTGGCCTTTATAGGAGAAATAATCGCAGCTTTTATCCTCAATTCGTTCGAGGCAACCATTTCACAAAAACTGATGACCGCATTCTTCATCCCGATCATCATGGCCATGGGCGGCTCCACGGGTCAACAGGCCAGCGTTATCGTAGTGCGCGGTTTAGCAACAGGCGATATCAATCTTAGCGATTTACGCAGCCGATTATTGCGTGAATTGAAAATAACCCTGCTAAACGGCTCCTTTTTTGCAACGCTTATTTTTATTATTGTTTTTTTATGGAACGGCATCACGTTTGCGATCATTCTTGCCGTTTCCATGTTTGTGGTGATTAATTACGCCGGTATTGTCGGTTCGCTCATTCCCTTTTTATTTAAAAAATTATCCATTGACCCCGCTCTCGCAGCGGCGCCCTTCGTATCAACTTCAAACGATATTGTGGGACTCTTGATTTATTTGACCATTACGACTCTGTCTCTTACATATTTCGGATAACGACATAAACAGCATGCGTATTCACACACATTTAACCGACAAACACTTTAAGATAAAACAAAGGGTTAAGTAATCTCGTTTTCGGGAGCTTTCCGGTAATAATATCGGTTAGCAATTTATTGATTTCGCTATTGTTATAAGCTTTATTAATTACAAGATTGAGTAATGCTTTTTTACGCCCCAATTTTTGTAATTTGGCGCTTAAACGCAGTTCACCGCCAATCTTTTGCCATAAAATATCTTCATATTTTTTTAAAAAGGCATCGCTATAATCATTCTTTTTAACAGCTTGATGCGCCCGTTCAACGGCAATCTTGGCGGAATAGAGCGCATTACCGATACCCTCTCCGCTAAACGGATCAATCAATCCGGCCGCATCTCCGAGCAGCATAAAACCGGCGCCCGTTATTTTGCGGCGCATACTGCCTACCGGAAGATTCCAACCTTTCGGTTCTTCCAACGATTGCGCGTTTTTAAAGCGTTCTTTAAATAATGGATGGTTAGCAATAATTGCCGCCATCTCTTTTTTTAAGTTGATATTTTTTTGTTTTATGGCTTCATACAACATACCGATGCCGACATTCACAATACCGTTATTCATAGGAAATATCCAAAAATAACCGGGAATAATCTCATCGAGAAAATGTATTTCGATAACGCCTTCTTTGACCGAAACGTTTTTATAATATTGCCGTAAAGCCACAACCCAATGTTTTGGATCACGATTATAAATACCGGTTTTTCGAGCGACTATGGAGTGATACCCATCCGCTCCGAAAACGATTTTCCCATAAAAAGAGCGCTCCTTCCCATCCTTATCTCTACCTACAACGCCGTTTACATTTCCATCCTCCGCCCGCAAGACATCATTAACGACAAAACCTTCTACTGTTTCGGCAGCGGCTTTTTTCGCGTATTTAAAAAGGAACGGATCAAATACTTTTCGTTGAATAACCAGCCCCTTAGGTTCTTTGTCATTAACGTCAGTTCTCAAAGGAATTTCTATTACTTTTCCCGCCGGACTGCCGAAAGCAAAACTATTTATAACGCTGTGAGGTAATTGTTGTGTTTCCGCCAGTAAATTCAACTCCTTCAGAACGGCCATTGATTTACCGGAAATGGCATCGCCGCATATTTTATCGCGAGGAAAAACGGCTTTTTCCAACAACAATGTTTTTAATCCGTTTTTATAGGCAAATAAGGCGGCAGCCGAACCAGCAGGGCCGGCGCCTATAATAATTATATCGTATATTCCATCATCGCTTTTCAAATTTAGTTCTCTTTACTTTTTTTTAATTGTCTCGGAATTTCAAAGTTTACGTTTATTCCATCTATTTTATCATATCGGAATCTCAAAAAATAACCTATTTCGGACATTTTTATTTATTTTTGTTTTATTTCAATTTTGAAATTATACATAGTTCACATAGGCGGCATTTTAATTTCTCTAATTTATCAGAGAATGACAATGTCGGACTTTTCTATTGCCGTTTCTACATTCTCCTCCTCCCTGTCATTCCCGATTGTTTCTATCGGGAATCTAAATCTTGCTACTGTTTACATTCAGATCCTTTCTTTCAAAGGAATGACAATTTTACGATTCTACCAGTATTTTTTTCATTAATCACTTTACGAAGCTATGTTCTTTATTTGTATTTCAATTATCTCACAACCCGGAATCGGCGGAATGTAAGTAATTTACGTCAATAACGCAATAATCATTTTTTGTTCGATAAAAACGGATTCACCTTCAACAAACCCGTAACTAACAAAATATGACGACTACGATATCGTTTGCGGATTAAAAAAGTATAACGGTAAAAAGAGGCCAAGCAATAATCCATAAAAGTTAATTATTGCGTGTAATATTTAATCATTTCCACAATTCGTTTACTGCAAACTTTACAATACCCGTCGGCATTTTTACTTTTCATTATACAATCCAACTGAGGACGGTACATTCCTTTTGATAAATAACCGGCCCCTTCATAAGCGCCGACTTTTTTCCCTTTATCAAGAAGCGCCTTGAGTCGTTCGGCATATTTCCGACTTGCCGCATCAGCCTCTCCTTCTAACTTCTTAACCTTTTCATCGTCAGCGTTTTCTCTTTTCAGCGCCGAAATTTTCTTACGGTAATCCGCCCGTACTTTTTGATATTTATCACTTAAAGTATCATATTCGTCTTTATTCCACGGCGTAGGTATCGGCGTACCTTTCTCCACCATATCTTTCCATTTAAGCTTAGCGGGATTTAATAAAGCGGTAATATTAGGTTCAAGCGGTTCAATACCTAGTGTATAAAACTCGTCATAAGCCGTGCTCGAAGAATAGTATTCATCGGCTA
>CAYRJN010000065.1:0-4967 GCA_964424545.1 uncultured Calditrichaceae bacterium | reverse complement strand
CACCGCCTCCGTAACGTTTGTGGTTTACCATAATCAACAAGGCGTCGTAGGGCGCCGAGGCGGCGATATCATGCAAATCCCGAATATCTTCCGTCAATAAATATCTCGGCGATCCCATGGAATTAAAGGTCGTTTCCACCGCCGTATTTTTGTAACTGCCGTGCGTCGGTTCATCGCAGCCGTTTTCAAGAGACGTTTTAAAAACACCGCGCACGTTAAAATACATTTTATAGCTTTTATATGGTTCTTGATTAAAAAAATAGCCGCTGAAATGCGCCATATCATCTTTAAATTTATTGAACTCATCTTGCGTATAACCTTCGGCCACAAACAGCAAATCCACTTTTTGATGCGCAGCGCCGTTGATTAAATAATTAACAACCGTCACATCGCTTCGCGGATTATTTTCAATAATACCGACGGAAAAAGGATCAATGATAGTGGAATATATTTCGTACAGGCTGTTATTTCGGTCACGGGCTTCGATAACAAAACGTACTTTCCCCTTCGGAAAAGGCAGGAGAGCGGATTCAAGATAGGTTCGTTGAATACATTTGGCTGCGGCGCTTGTTGTTTTATATTCGGCAAAATAGCTGTTAAACCCTTTTGAAAAAAGCAATTTGTTGTTTTGCGCTGCGTACAATTTAACGTAATATTTTCCATTATTAAAATCATCAATCAATTTATGCGGATTGCCGCTCCACGGCCCTTCTTTATAGATATGATCTATTGTTATTTTATCATTTTTTTTATCTCCGAAATGATAATAATCAACGCGCATGGTACGATCGACAAAGTAGCGTTCAAACGCGCCTTCTCCGGCCTGAACGAGTCGTAATGAGACTGATAATACAATAAAAAAGAGTAAGAAGTCATATACAAAATTTAATATATTTTTTTGGCAACACATTTTTATCCTTTACATTGCGACGCGATCAGTTTAACGACCGTCCAACTGCGCCGCTATTTTTTTATGGTGGCCTTCTATTTTTATCAGCTCCGTTGTTATGGAGCCCACAACCACCTCGGTTTTCATTTGCACGGGTATTTTCAATTCATCGTCCGTAAGCCATATTTTCAACCGTCCTTTGTTTTTAAAGATGCCTTCTTCTTTTAAAACGGGTTCAATAACCAGACATCTGAATTTCCCCGCTTCAACAGTAAGCGTTTCAATCTTATGAACAATGACCTTCAATTCATATACTTTGTATTTTTCTATTGTCGTAATATACACCGGATTCCCAACCGTTAAATCCATTGTGCGTATAATATAAAAAGCCGATAATACGTCCTTGATAAACGGCGGTGTTTTTATCTCTTTTTTTTCACGATGTTTGATCTGCATTTCGTCGTCAAAGCGGACGTTTTCAACAACGGCAAGTGAATCATCGGGGAAAAAATCCATATATTGATCGGCAAAATAACTGCCTTCCCGCAATTTTTTCTCAAAATGCACAGGATAGAAATCGGGAATTCTAACATAAGTGGAGACAACGTCCTCCACCTTATAAATCCAGTTAAAACCGGAAGCGCTTTTGGCGGTTGTTTGAATATGTAAGACGCTATTTCCGTCTGTTTCGTTCTCTTCAAGAACGCTCATCGTCGCTGTGCCTGCCCGTATAAACCCATAGCGTATTTTGAATATCAATCTTTCACCGAGCATTAAGGGATGTTTTACTCTGCTGTTCTTATATAGAATCTCCGATAAAGAATCTTGTACAAGCGTATCGTCAGCGGAAGTTGTATCATACGCATTTTTTCCCTGTAATCCCAAAGCGGCTCCTATAACGGCAAATAATAACAATATGATAAAGAAAAAGAAATGTTGTTTTTTCATTGTATAGCTTTCGATGACAAATTTTTTAAATAGATTGTCCGCAACTTGTTAAAATATTCGATAATCATATCTTGTGCATAATCGGGATAAGTCCATGGCTGCGGATGGAATGATTTTGCAAACCATGTTAAATGTAAATCGGCAAAAATCCCTTTTGACAAATATAGACGATGGCTATAATCTTTTGTCGTCGCTAGAACCATTTTGGCTTGCGTTATATAACCGGGATCGATATTAACGCCGCGTTTGCTCTCTTTCATATATTCCTTTTCCAAGCTATTCGTTTCAATTTTAATATCGGCCAGTTCGTCGGGAGGAATAAGTCTCTCGAATGAAATAATTTTTTTTGTTAAGCCGGAACCCATCTCTTTTTTATAATAGGCGGTAAAATCATCCACCATAAAAATCGGAGACTCGGTGTCTATTTTTCCGAAAAGAGATTGCAATTGTTGCATAAAAAAAGATACGGCAACCTCCTTCCTATAGGAAATTGCCGTAAAAAGCTTAACCGGAATATGCGTATGAATTACACCCATTACCGTTTACACATTATACATTTCTTCAATTTCATCGGCATATTTTTCTAAAATTACACGACGTTTAACCTTTAAGGATGGCGTTAATTCGCCTGTCTCTATGGTAAAAGGCGCTTTAGCCAAAACGAATTTCTTTATGGTTTCATAACTGGCAAGATGTTTGGTCATTTTATCCACCTCGGCCGAAACAAGCTGTTTCACCTCTTCTTTGCTTACCAACTCTTCATAGGAATCGTATTTAATATTATTATCCTTTGCCCAATTTTCCAGATATTCCTGAGCCGTAACAATTACAGCCGTACAGAACTTCCTTTTATCGCCCACTACCATCACTTGCTCGATTAACGGCGAATTGGTTAAGGCGTTTTCAATGCGCGCCGGAGCGATATTTTTCCCGCCGGAAGTAACGATAATATTTTTCTTACGGTCGGTTATCTTTAAAAAACCGTCATCATCAAGAATTCCGATATCGCCGGTATGAAACCAGCCTTCTTCGTCGATAGCTTCTTTGGTATCGGCTTCTTTTTTATAATAACCCACCATAACATGATCGCCCCGCGTTAAGATTTCGCCGTCTTCGGCAATTTTTACTTCCACGTTGGGAATAACCGGCCCCACCGTTCCAAATTTGAATTTATCAAGCAGATTTATAGAGATCACGGGAGATGTCTCCGTCAATCCGTATCCCTCGAGAATGATCAAACCCGCAGCGCCGAAAAATTCGGCAATTTCTTTGGATAATGGCGCGCCGCCGCTGATGAAAAAACGAATTCTGCCGCCGACCCGTTCCGCCAATTTGCTAAAAACCAGCTTATCGGCAAGATTCTTTTTAAATTGCAGCCCGCCGGGTATCGGTTTGTGATTCATTATCTTATCGATATAATCGCCGCCCACTTTTAACGCCCAGAAGAAAATTTTCTGTTTAATCGGCGAACCGGCTTCCACGCCTTCAAGAACGCGGGCATATATTTTTTCATAAAGCCTCGGAACGGATACCATTAATGTCGGTTTAACTTCGCCCATATTTTCCGCAACCTTATCAATGCTTTCCGCATAAGCGACCGTAGCGCCGTAATAACAACTTATGTAGTGGCCGGCCATACGCTCCAATACATGGCTCAAAGGCAGAAAAGACAGCATGGTATCATCTTTGGTTACTTTTAATTTTTCGGTGGAGTTTTCCACATTACTGATAAAATTTCTATGCGTTAGAATTGCGCCCTTGGGTTCTCCCGTAGTTCCTGATGTATAAATAATAGTCGCCCAATCGTCACTCTTAACGTTCTCTATAATATTTTTAATATAATCCTGGTTTTCGGATAAAAATTCTTCTCCGAGCTTTAGTATATCCTTAAACGGTTTCCACGGTTCCGTTAATGCGTCATCACCCGGATCAATAACGACAAAATATTTCGTATCGTTCAAATTATTTTTAATTTCGTCCACTTTGTTTTTTTGAAAAATGTCTTCGGCAATTACAATGACGGATTCGGAGTCATTTATGATATATTCCACCTGATCAGACAATACGGAAGGATAAATGGGTACAAGAATAGCTCCGATAGCCTGTGTGGCATAATCGGTAATAGCCCACTCATAACGATTGTGCGATATAAGCGATATTCTATCTCCTTTTTTCATACCAAGCGATGTAAAACCCGCCGCCAGTTTTTCTGCCATGTCTACAGCTTCTTTGAATGTTAAGGATATCCATTGCCCATCTTTTTTATATTGATAAGCCGTTTTTTCAGGGAAATCGTCTCTCTTCTGAAAAAACATATCTGCAATGTTTTTATACTTCATAGGTAACTCCTTTATGTTAATTAAGATAGGCAGATACAATAATAATTAATATAGTAAGTGCAAACAAAACAATCAAGACATTTTTTTCTTTAAGCGATTTACGCGGCGCTGAAGGGACAAGGCCTCGTCCTCCAATTGTATTTGGCGGCCGAATTCACCCATAATTTGTAAATTTTTTATAGCTTTCAAAGCATATTCCATAGCTTTTTTATAATTTTTAGTCATATGTTCATGATATTTTGCAAGCTCTTCCAAGGCGGTAAAATTGAATTTCTCCGACTTTGTCAATCGCCTCCAATAATCTGCGGCCTTATCCCTGTGCCCTGCTCGTTTATAATCACAGGCCAGCAGATAATGATAAGCGTCGAAGTCGCCTAATTTCTCGTTTAAACGATGCAATATCGGACTTTTCTGATCGTAAGCCAATTGCGCAATTCGCAATAAAACAGTCCTGTCTTTTAATTCGTAAAAATGATCTTCTATATTCCCGATAATCAGAAATAATTCAGCGAGCGATACGATATCCCAATAATTATGTTCTATAATTTTAATGATTTCATTAATTCTACCGCTGTGTAAAAAATCAAAATAAGCCTGCGGGATGAAAACGCCAGGGATATCATTTTCCCGAAAGCGATTAAGGATATTTTCTTCAATGGTTGTCAAGTTACAGGAATCATAGCTGTTTTTCCATAAACGCCGGGCCAAATGGAGCAAATCGAGATGTTGCATTTCGGAAAAGATCAGGGGGAAGCGATTCATGGTGAAACGGGTATTTAATAAAGGTAAAT